>JBFYRA010000039.1:0-3849 GCA_041302485.1 Candidatus Bipolaricaulota bacterium | reverse complement strand
CCCCGGCCGACGCATGTCGGCCGGGGCCGCATCTTGTCCCTACGGTTTCACGTTGCGCAGCGCGAGGAGAAGCCCGAACGCCGCCCCAAACCCGGCTCCGACCGCGATGCCCGCAAGGAAGTCGTCCCAGACGAGCCCCCCGAGCGCCCCGACCGCGACTCCAAGCGGCACGAGGATAGCGATGTGCTGCCAGCGCCCGAGCGAGCGCCTAGCCAAGTTCGTCCTCTCCGATCACGGTGAGGAAGGCGCGTACGACGCGCGCATCGAACTGGGTTCCCGCGTTGAGTCGCAACTCCTCCATCGCCTTCGATTTGGCGGCGGCTACCTGGTAGGGACGATCGGAAGTGATGGCGTCGTACGCGTCGACGACGGACACAATCCGCGCCTCGATCGGAATCTCCTCTCCCCGTAGCCCGCGCGGGTAGCCGCTGCCGTCGTAGTTCTCGTGGTGACTGATCACGATTCTCGCCGCCGTCCGCAGGAAGGCTTTCTCTGCCAACATGTCGGCGCCGTATTCCGGGTGGCGCCGCATCTGGATCCACTCGTCGTCCAGCAGCGGGCCCTCCTTACCCAGAATGTGGTCCGAAACGCGGACTTTGCCCACGTCGTGGAGGTACGCGCCATAGGACAGATCCACGAGCCGCTGACCGGACAGCCCGAGGCGCTCGCCCGTCCGGATCGCCAGCCGCTCGAGGCGGTGGCAGTGGCCTTCCGTCGCGCGGTCTTTCTCTTCAACTGACCGCGCGAGTGCCATGATGTCCTGGATCTCGTCGCGCACAAGATGGAAGCTCGGCGGCGACGAGACCATCAGCAGCTCGATATCTTCCTCGACGCGGAAGAACGCCCGCTCGGGGAGTCCGCGATGGTAGATGTAGTCGCCTGCTCGCAGCTGGGTCTTCTCGTCGCCATCGGACAGACTGAGCGATCCGCGCAGGATGTACATGAACTCGAACCCCGACCACTCGCTCGCCTGGTCAAGGTAGAAGTGCTTCCCAGAGGCAATGCGATGCTTGGTCACTTCGAGCGCACGATGCTGCACGAGCAAGGCTGCGGACAGCGATCGCCTCGCGTCGCTCTCCTGATCCTCATCGCGTCCGATCGTCAGTCCTTCGACCACAGCTGCCCTCGATGGCGCCGCCCTCGCTGCGGCGGGCCGCTCCGATTGTGCCTCACAAGATCCTCAGTGTACCGTGTCCGCGCATCGCGCGGTTGCAGGAAAAGAGCGGCGGCGAGCCTCAAGCTCACCGCCGCCACACTCTTCAGGCCCGATGGCCTGGTTCAATCTTCGTTCCCTAAGTTGCCTGAGGACCGCCTCCGACATGGATCGGCGAGCCCAACAGGGATGGTCCACCGCCAACGTGAATCGGCGAGTTCGCACGATCTGGCCCCCCGCCGACATGGATTGGAGAGCCCGTGACCTTCGGGCCGCCGCCGACGTGAATCGGATCGGCGAAGGCGCTGAGGCCCATCACGAAGAGGAGCAGACCGACGATTCCGAAAACCAACAGACGCTTCAGCATACGACGACCTCCCCTGCCTGTTCTGAACAGACAAGACTACCGACATCCCAGTTATACCCTCTCGGAGGCGATCGTAGACGCCCCGCAAGCGGGCGCAAGGCGCCCGCTGCGTCCCCAGCTGGCGATGGACATGCGTCCACTCCGGCGCGTCGGACGAAGCCGGGGCGCGTTGAGGGCTCTCGACGCGACCGGTACAATCGTTGCACCCGAGCGGGGTATCGCAATGCTGATCCCGCCGGCGCCTTTGAGGAGGCCCTGATGCCAGACCGTGAGCGACAGATGATGTCGATCGATGGAAACACCGCCGCGGCCCACGTTGCGTACGCGTTGAGCGACGTCGCTGCGATCTACCCGATCACCCCCAGCTCGACCATGGGAGAGGTAGCCGATGCCTGGGCCGCGCACGGCCGCAAGAACATCTTCGGCCAGCCCTTGCAGATCACCGAGATGCAGTCGGAGGCCGGCGCCGCAGGAGCCGTTCACGGCTCTCTCGTCGCCGGGGCCCTCACCACGACGTTCACCGCATCGCAAGGGCTCCTGCTGATGATCCCAAACATGTACAAGATCTCGGGCGAGCTCTTGCCGACGGTGTTCCACGTCTCGGCGCGCGCTCTTGCGGCGCACGCGCTGTCCATCTACGGAGACCACTCCGACGTGATGGCGACCCGGCAGACAGGATTTGCTCTCCTTGCCTCCGCATCGGTTCAAGAGGTCATGGATCTCGGGACGGTGGCGCACCTGGCGACCCTGAAGAGCAAGATCCCGTTCCTCCACTTCTTCGACGGGTTCCGCACGTCGCACGAGGTGCAGAAGGTCGAAGCCATCCCGTACGAGACGCTGGCCGAGATTGCCCCTCACGAGGAGATCGCGGCGTTCCGCCGTCGCGCGATGAATCCTGAGCATCCGCATCTGAGGGGAACGTCGCAGAGTCCTGACATCTACTTCCAGAGCCGCGAAGCAGCCAACCGGTACTACGCCGCGGTCCCCGGCATCGTCGCCGAAGTCATGAAGGAGATCTCCAGGCTGACCGGACGTTCCTACAACCTGTTCGACTACGTCGGCCCAGCCGATGCCGAGAACGTCATTGTGGCGATGGGGTCAGCGTGCGACGTCATCGAGGAGACACTCAACCACCTGAACTCGAAGGGCGAGAAGACGGGACTCCTCAAGGTCCGCCTGTACCGCCCGTGGTCCGGCGATCACTTCGTCGCCGCCCTGCCGAAGACAGTGAAGCGGATCGCCGTGCTCGACCGGACCAAAGAGCCCGGCAGCCTGGGCGAGCCGCTGTTCCTCGACGTCTGCGCGACGTTCCAGCAACGCGGACTCAAGACGCTCGTCGTCGGCGGGCGCTACGGGCTCGGCTCGAAGGACTTCACGCCCGGGATGGCCAAGGCCGTCGTCGATAACCTGAAGGCAAAGGAGCCGAAGAACGGCTTCACGGTCGGCATCACAGATGACGTCACGGGCACGTCGCTTCCCGTCCCGTCGGAGATCGACGTCTCGCCGGTGGGGACGATCCAGTGCAAGTTCTGGGGCCTCGGGTCGGACGGCACCGTCGGTGCGAACAAGAGCGCGATCAAGATCATCGGCGACAACACGGACCTCTACGCGCAGGCCTACTTCGCTTATGACGCGAAGAAGTCCGGCGGCATCACGGTGTCGCACCTGCGCTTCGGCAAGAGTCCGATCCAGTCCTCGTACCTCGTGCAGAGCGCCGACTACATCGCGTGCCACAATCCGGCCTACGTCGACAAGTACGACCTCCTCGCCGGAGTTAGGAAGGGTGGCACGTTCGTGCTCAACTGCGCGTGGGCGCTTGAGGATCTCGAGCGCCATCTGCCCGCTTCGCTCAAGCGCACGATCGCCGAGAAGGACCTCAAGTTCTACACGATCGATGCAGTCAAGATCGCCGGCGACGCCGGACTCGGCGGCCGGATCAACATGATCATGCAGACGGTCTTCTTCAAGCTCGCCGGCGTGTTGCCGGTCGACGAAGCGATCGCTCAGCTCAAGAAGGCGATCCAGAAGGAGTACGGCAAGAAAGGCGAGAAGGTCGTGCAGATGAACTACGCCGGCGTCGACGCCGCGCTCGGCAACCTCATCGAGGTCAAGGTCCCAGCGGCCTGGAAGACGGCGATGAGCGGGACCGAGAAGCTCAACCAGCCTGAGTGGGTGCTCGAGGTCATGCGCCCGATGGCTCTTCAGGACGGCGACAAGCTGCCGGTCAGCGCCTTCTCCGCCGAACTCGACGGCAAGTACGAGTGGACCGGCCCGGACGGCAGCTTCCCGATCGCCACGACGCAGTACGAGAAGCGCGGCGTCGCGATCG
>JBFYRA010000037.1:0-12650 GCA_041302485.1 Candidatus Bipolaricaulota bacterium | reverse complement strand
CCCGGGAGTCGCGCGAAAGTTCGATGGAATCTTGACAGAGTGAACCCGGCCTTCGTAGCATGTTCGCCATGAACGGCGAGAGGCACTTCCTGATCGTCAATCTGATCGCTGGACAGGGCCGCTGCAAGGCGGTCTTCCCTCGAGTCCAGGCGGCGCTGGAGAGGCGGCACATCGCCTACGACCTCCACTACACGAACGAGCCGATGGAGGCAATCGACGTCGCAAAGATGGGAATCGAAGCGGGATTCACGCGCATCGTCGCGATGGGCGGGGACGGCACGGTCAACGAGGTGGCAAATGGCGTTCTCGGCTCGGATGCCACGCTGGCCGTGATCCCTGCCGGAACGGGCAACGACTTCGTGCGCATGCTCGGGATTCCCGCGGACCCGCTTCAGGCAGTCCAGCTCCTCACGAAAGCGAGGGAGCGACGCGTTGACATGGGCCGCGTCGGCAACGATCGGTGCTTCGTGAACGGGCTCGGCATCGGGATTGACGCCCAGGTGGCACGCGACGTTCTCGCGATGGAACGCCTGCGAGGCGCCGCGGCTTACCTCTACGCGGCGATCAAGGAAGTGTTCCGCTTCAAGGCCTTCCCCGTGCGCGTCGAGACGTCCGCCGGCCCTGAGGAACTTCGCTGCCTGTCTCTCGGCGTCGCGAACGGCAAGTACTGCGGCGGCGGCTTCATGCTGGCGCCGCGTGCATCTGTCGACGACGGCCTCATCGACGTTGCCGCGATCGGCGACTTTCCCAGAGCGGAGAGGCTTCTGCGACTGCCGCAGGCTCGCGCCGG
The DNA here is from genome assembly GCA_041302485.1 of Candidatus Bipolaricaulota bacterium. Classification (GTDB taxonomy): domain Bacteria; phylum Bipolaricaulota; class Bipolaricaulia; order UBA7950; family UBA9294; genus CAIOGO01. The sequence continues at coordinate 11,860 of JBFYRA010000037.1, read as the reverse complement.
AAAACACTTGCGCCTGCCTGAGGTGCGCTACATCCAGACGCCGAGCGTGAAGCTGTCTTCAGAGGCGAAGCTCATCGCGCACATGGACGGCGAGCCGTTCGAGTTGCCGCGCTCGCCGTTCTCCGTGACCGTAATGCCGAAGGCGATCCGCGTGCTTGTCCCTGCTTAGCGGCCGAATTTTCGGTCGAGTTCCGCGCGGTCGATTGCATAGACGATCGGTCGGCCATGCGGGCAGCTGTAAGGGTTGTCCTGCAGCATCCACTGGTCGACGAGCGCCTGGGCCTCGATGAGCGGGATCCGGTCGCCCGCCTTGATCGCCGCTCCGCACGCCAGCTCGGTGAAGACGCTGTCGAACAATGCTTCCTCGACGTCGCCCTCCTCGCGGAGCACATCTACGAGGCGATCGACGACGGCCTGAAATCCACGGGGCGTCTGATCGTCGGCCAGAATCTGCGGGTACTCCCTCAGTAGGAACGTTCCGCCGCCAAACTCCTCAAGGACGACGCCGGCGCGTGCCAGCTTCTCGAGTCCGGACGCAAGAACGGCGGCGGCTTCGAACGGGAGTTCGACGCGCGCCGGAAGCAGGAACAGCTGGCGGACAATGCCGCTCTCGGCGGACTCGCGCCGCAGTCGCTCGTAGAGAATCCGCTCGTGGGCGATGTGCTGGTCGATGATCTCGAGTCCGGCCGCCGTCTCGACCAGGAGGTACATGTCATGCAGCTGCCCGATGACTCGGCGCGTCGACGGAAGGCTCACTTTTGCCGGCGCCCGCGAGAGGCCGGCGTCGAAGGCGCCGGCAGGCAGGTTCAGCGACAACGGCCGCGCCGACGGCTCGTTCACGGATCGAATACTCCTACCGCTCCCCTCACAGTCAGAGGCGATGTCGCCGCGGGTCCCCCCGATCCTTCCCATCATGCTCGGCGACGCCAACGCTTGCTGCAGTGCCGCCGCCACAGCGTCCTGAACCTCGCGCGAGTTGGCAAAACGCACTTCTTCCTTGCGCGGGTGGATGTTCACGTCAACCTGATCGGGGGGGACGTCCACAGAGAGCACCGCGATCGGGTAGCTTCCCGGCCGCAGGATCCCGCTGTAAGCGCTCGTCAGGATGTAGCCAAGCCCGCGGTCGTTGACCGCACGTCCGTTGACGATGAACAGCTGGTCGCGCCGATTGCCTCGCTTCACGTCGCGGTGGCTGATGCACCCGCCGACGCGCATCGCTCCTCGACGACCTTCGAGCGGGATCATGCCCCGCGCGACGTCCAGTCCATAGACCTGCCCGACCCGCTCGAGCAGCGTGCGAACGCGAGGCGCGGCGAACGCCTCTCGTCCGTCGTGAGAAAGCGAGAAGCCGACCGTTGGCAACATCAGTGCGAACCGCTGGACCAGCCGGTTGATGTGCAAGGCTTCCGTCCGAGGCGTTCCCATGAACTTCGCTCGTGCCGGCAGGTTGAAGAAGAGATCCCTCACTTCTACGGTCGACCCCGGCCCGCGTGAGTCCGGCGTGGGCCGGTTGAGGGCGCTCGGGCCTCGTTCGGGCGAAAGCGCGATAGCGTAGGCGTCACGCTCGCCGGCCACGCAGGACACGATCCGAACGCGCGACACCGCAGAAACGCTGGCCAGAGCCTCGCCGCGGAAGCCCAACGTCTGGAGCGCTTCAAGGTCCTCCGCACGTCGAATCTTGCTCGTGGCGTGGCGTTCGCCGCACAGTCCGAGGTCAGTTGGGGTCATTCCGCACCCGTCGTCGCGCACGACGATCGCCGAGAGCCCCCCGTCGACGAGGTCCACTTCCACGCGTTGAGCGCCGGCGTCGATCGCGTTCTCGACCAGCTCCTTCACAACGGACACCGGCCGGTCGATGACTTCTCCCGCGGCGATCTTCTGACTGAGCTCCACGTCGAGACGCTCGATGGGCATGGCGCAAGGCTACTCCATTGACCCGTGCCTCACAATCGGGCTTGGACGGTGGCAGCCGAGAGGCTATCGTAGCCTCATGCACACGATCAGCAGTCTGCGGAAGACCCTCGGTCTCGCGACCGCCAATCAGGTAAGGAACAGGATCGAGGCGATACGCGACGTCCTCGAGCCTCACCTTCGCCGCGGCCCGAACAACCAGATCCTTCTGACCGACGGCGGCCTCGCTCAGCTGCGCCAGCTGCAGGAATTGTACGATTCTGGGTTACGCATGGGCGAAGCGAGCGACGTCCTGCGTTCTATGTCCGTACCTATCGATATGGTGCGCAGCCAACTATCATCTGGTTTCTCCTCAAACCGAACGACACCGGTCCCATCCGGCCCGGCAGGCGCGCGCACGGCCGACCTTCAAGACGAGGTCCTGTCTCTTCGCGCCCGACTCGCCGACCTCGAGCGCCGCCTCGCGCCACACACACGAAACGAGCCACCCGCCCAGTCCGCGTGGTGGGCCACGCTGCGGGAGGATCTCGATGCCGCTTAACGTCCCCGTTCGCGGCAACGCCGTGCTGGCGCAAGTGCTGTCCCGCGTGAATGCCTCGGCGACACTCGCCGCGTATTGGGAGGCGTCCAACGTCACGGCCATCAATCGTATGCGGATCAACGACCACGGGCCTGTGCACATCAAGATCATGGCGAACATCAGCCTGAAGCTCCTTCGGCTCCTCGCCGCTGCCGACATCCAGCCGAACGTCGTCGTCGACCACAAGCTGGCGCCGGAAGACGCCGAGGTGGTCGTTGTGCTCGCGGCCTGTCTCCACGACGTCGGCCACGCCGTGCATCGGCGCGACCACGAGCAGCTGTCCGTCGTTCTCGCTGCGCCGCTGATCGACGACTTCCTTGCCGGCCTCTACGACGAACGCACGCAGGCGCTCCTCAAGGCCGAGATCCTCCACGCAATTCTGACCCATCAACGCGAGATCCCCCCGCTGACGCTCGAGGCAGGGGTCGTGAAGGTGGCCGACGCATTGGACATGGAAGCCGGACGGGCCAGGATTCCGTTCACGACGGGGACACCCACCATCCACTCCGTGTCGGCGATGGCCATCCGGAAGGTCAGGCTCTCCGCTGGGGAGAAGAAGCCGATCCGGATCGCAATCGAGATGACGAACTCGGCCGGGATCTATCAGCTCGATAATCTCCTGCGCGAGAAACTGAAGAACTCAACTCTCGCGCCGTATGTCGAAGTGCTGGCGGAGATCACCGGAGACGAAGAGCCCATCGTGCAGCAGTACGCGATCGAGTAGGACGGCCCGAGAATCGCCTCGGATGCCCCGGGCGGGCTCTTGGAGGGCCCTGGGTCGGGCGCCCGCGATGGGCCCGGCGAACCCTTGCTCTCGCCAACGCTCATACCTACGTGCGTTCCACGCGCCGACCGCCGTCTCGCAACAAAAGTACTCTTTTGTTGCGACACACGTCCCGCCGCTCGCCGAGCCTCCGCGGTACTGTCCCGGCAGTACTCCAGGAGGCACATGCCACTCGAAGTGACGTACGAGGACTTCATGACGCCGAGCCAGGTCCGTGACCTCAAGGATCACTGCCGCCGCCAGGCCGATGCGCCGAGCCACGCTCGGGCGAACCCAGTGCGCGACTGGGCCATCCTTCACGTGGCTCTCGACACGGGCCTCCGGGTCTCGGAGATCTGCGCCCTGCAGATGCGCGACGTCATCCTCGACGGTGGCCACTCCGCGCTGATCGTCCGCGACGGCAAGGGAGGAAAGAAGCGAGGCGTCAAGCTTGGCTCGGCGTTGCACCAGCACCTCGCCGAGTTCGTCACGTGGAAGAACGAGTCGGGCGAATCTCTCTCGCCCAGCGCGCCGCTCTTCGTCTCGTCCCGCGACGGCGCGCTCACCCGGACTGCGGTCTACCGCATCTTCCGCACCGCGGCCGACGCCGTCGGCATCCCGCGCCGCTTCTCTATTCACTCCTGCCGCCACACGTATGCCTCCATGCTCTACCGCGCGTCCAGCTTCAACCTGCGGCTCGTGCAGAAGCAGCTGGGGCATCGCTCGATCCAGACGACGCAGATCTACGCCGACGTGCTGGATGAAGACGCGGCCATCGCGGTAGAAAACCTGCCGCAGTAGCCACAGGTCGCCGACCCACTCCGCAGCTTTCCGCCCGCCCGGATTGAAACCGGAGCCGCCTCTGGGCATAATCCGCCGTCTTCTCCTACAGGTCCGAAGCACGGGACGCGACGTCGAGGGGCTCGCGGCATGCGGATTCGCTCATTCTCGCAGCAGTTTGCAGTGTGCGTTGGAGTTGTTGCTCTCGCGTGCGCCTGCTGCCTCGGCGCGCCACAACTCGATGTCACGATCGGATTCGACTCCCAATTGTTGCGCAACGTCTACGCACCGTTCCGGATCGAGCTCGATGGTCTCGCCGCTCCCGTCGACGGCAGCCTGGTTGTTCGCCAGACGGCCGGTCTTCCCGGCGAGCGGCGCGCCGAGATCGTTCACGTCGTGGCTTCCGGAATGATCGAGAATGGGATCACGCTCGTGACGCTTCCGATTGCCGAGCCCCTGAACCCCGTCATCGTCGAGCTGCAGTCCCGCGATGGCCGCACGCTCGCTGCCCAAGAGAAGAGTCTTCGCCTGGGAGTGCGGCAGTGGGCGTTTCCCGTGACGGTCGGCCGCGCGACGGGCATCGCTGCCGCTGCCGTGATCGACGCCGAGGAGCTCCCTCTCGACTGGTGGGCGTACGATGCAGCGCGCGAGGTCTGGCTGGTCGATCCCCCCGTGCCCGAGGAAGCGCTCGAAGCACTGGGCGAGTGGACTGTATCGGGAGGAAGCTTGGTGCTCTTTACGGGGTCTGCCTTTCCACTGATGGACTCGCCGACCCTGCGCCGCCTCCTTCCGCTCCAGACGCCGCAACTGTCGCCGGACCAACGCGGGGTCTTCACTTTGTCGGGCACGCTGCGCCCGGACGCTCGTGTGACGCTCGCGCGCGGGACGAAGCCGCTTCTGGTCCAAATGCCCCTCGGCGCGGGCTCGATCTCGCTCATCACGCTGTCTGTGGATGATCTAGCGGATGACGAGCTCTCAGCCATCCGCGACAGGGTTCCGGCGACCCAGCGCCCGCCGACGACGGAGCGCGTGTCGGCGGCCCTCCTCCAATCGACCGACGTGCCGCGTCCCGGCTACGCCGTTCCGCTGATCGTTGCGGGGATCACAATGGTGTCTCTTGTCGGCTGCTTCCTCGCCTGCTCGCGTCGGCGTTGGGCGATTGGCGGGCTGGTTGCCGTGATCGTGGCGACCGCGGTTTTGTCCGGTATCTATGCAAACGCGAGCAGACGATTCGTTCGCGAATATAGTATTCGCACGAACGTATCGGTGCTATCGTCGTTCGGTATCAACACTGTTTTTTGCTCTTTCTATGCCGTTCAGCCTCGATCGGTTTCGTTCTTGCATGACCTCGGATCGGTCCCGATGAGCGTGGCGGCTCTGGGCGCGCGTGGCGGGACAGTGGCCGCGCAAAGTGAGCCTGGGAAGATGCAGTTCTTCCTCCAGACGGCGGAGCGTCGCGATCTCATGTTCCCTTCTCGCCCGCGGGTGAGTGACCTGCGCTTCCGGTTTGACGGCCGCATCGCGGAGATTGAGAACAGGACAGGGCACGTCATCGACCGCGCCTACGTGGCTTCGAGCGGGGTCATCCTGTCCCTGCCGCCCATTCAGGAGGGAATGCAGCGACTTGCGCTCCTGGAAGGCGCGCCCACGGGCAGCGCACGGTCGACGTACCTCGCGCTACGCAGCATCCTGCGACCGATCGAAGAGTGGCTGCCGATCGTGCGCCGCGGCGCATGGCTCGTCACGGTCGAGGAACGGCCCCAGACGACGGAACGCGACGCGCAGGAGCTGGAGCGAGAGGTTTCGATCCTCATCCTGGAGGGAGAGGCGCCGTGAGACGACTCCTGTTCGGCGAACGCGGTCTGGCGGTGTACGTCGGATTCCTCGCGGTAAGCGGCGTCACGCTCACTCTCTTGATGCCGTGGATGTCGAAACTGAGCGACCTCATGAGCTACCCGTGGCGTCCGTTCCCGCTACCCTTTTTCCTGACGTACGGGTTTCTGAGCGCGTGTGTAGCGCTCCATCGGGCGGCGGAGGCCGTGCCGCTGGGCCGCCCGCGCCTCTCGTCCTTGGCCGTGGCGGCACTGCGCGTGGGATTCGTGCAGCTCCTCGTCCTGCCGCTGCTCACCGCGTCGCGCGCTCTGTTTCCAGGCACTTGGATCCCAATCCCGCTGGCTGGCGCGTACGTCGCCGTCGTCAGTCTCGCCGCCGCGTGCGGCGGCGTCGTCCTCGAGGTCTATGCCGTTCGCCGAGGCAAGCATCCGGCCGTGCTGCGCTACGTCGGGCTCCTCGCCTGGATCGGCCTTCCTGCTGTTTTCCTCGCCGTCGGGGGCCCCTTGCGACTCCTCGCGCATCTGAGCCCGGGCGTCGCACTGACCTCGATCGTCGCCGGCGCCCCCCGCTTGTCGCAGCTCATTGTCGCGTTCTCAACGCCCGCTCTGCTTGCGCTCGGCTTCTCGGCGTGGGTATTCGAGCTCGTGAGGAGGGCTCACGAATGACATCCATCGACACCCTCTCCCGCCCCCTCGTGCATCGGGCGCGCACGCTCGCCGGCCTCGCCGTGTGCGCAGTGGCCGTCGCCATCGCTTCGTCTATCGGACTGGCACTCGGCATCGTTGCCCACATCCTCTCGTGGCCCGTTCTCGACGTTCCGGGAGTGAGCCTTGTCCTTGTGATCGTAGCGGCTGCCACTGGCTACGGAGTCGGCCGCACGCGTCCCATTGCCACGTCGGCGCTCCTGCTACGCGCCGACGTCGGGCTCGGGACCGAAGCTCGGCTCAGCACGCTCCACGCGATCGGCGATCGGCACGACCTCCAGCCGTACGCCGTGCGCATCGCGGCCGGCCTCTCGGCCCGACCGCTCACTCCCCACATCGCTCTGCCGATCCCACGCAAAGTCATCGCCTTGCTCGCCGCCGGCATCACAATTGCGCTCGCGACTGTCGTCCTGATGGCCGCGTTGCCGGATCCCCGCGCACAGGCGCCGTACCCGGGGCCAGTCCCTGGCGCGTTGCTCCCGACCGATGTCCCTTCGCGACGCGCGAGTGCCGGCCTGTCCCCGACTGACCCCGCCCACGCCCAGGCGAGCAGCGACGGGCTCGCTGCGAAGGCTCCCGCTTCCACCGCGCCGGCGGCCTCCGGTTCGGCGAGCGAGGAGTCGGACGTCGACGTGGTTGATCTCCCGACGCGTCCCCAGAGCACACTGTCGCTCGAGGAGACGCTGCAGCAAATCGAGGGCCACGTCGCGGCTGATCAGGAATCGACCCTGTCCGACTCCGAGCTCGCAGCGCTCCGCTCTTTTGCCGACGCTGCGCCAAGTCCTCTTGCCGAAGCCCTGCGCGAGCTCATGGCGGCATCGAAGCGAGCCGAGACCCTCGCACGAGTGCGGGCAGTTCTCGCGCGCCCGGATGTCGCAGCCCAGACTGGGACGAGAAGCCGCGAAGCGCCCTCCGCCGACAGCGGGCTCGAACCGGTCGCGGTCGCCGCGGGACCCGAGGGCGAGTCCGCGCTGACCCCGGCCGGCCTGCCCGCCAGTACGCCGGAGGAGCCGTCGGGCCACGGCAAGTACCCATTCTTCGATGAGCCGACCGGCGGGCCGGCGGAGATTACGTTGATCGGCTCGACCCTGCCTTCCGCGATCGGCACGGCAGGCGAGTACTCCTACTACGTCACGAAGAGCGTTCCCGTAGAGCCGCCTGTGGCCGACCCATCGACCCCTGCGGGAACTCCGCTCTCGCTGAGCTTCGAGCGCGCGACGTCCATCGCGGCCAGCCGCGCTCTTCCGAGCGATGTTCTCGGCGCCGTCCGAGCGTACTTCACCCAGATCACCGAGGGAGGACCATGATCACCGAAGCAGAGTTGCAGCGTGCGTCACGTGCGATGAGTACATTGCAGACGGCGGTGGGCGAGGTCATCGTCGGCCACGATGATGTCATCCGAGCCACGCTGATCGCCCTCTTGTGCCGCGGGAATGTGCTTCTCGAAGGCGTTCCCGGTCTGGGAAAGACGCTCCTCGTTCGAGCGCTCGCTCACGCGACAGGACTCCGCTTCTCGCGCATCCAGTTCACGCCGGACCTGATGCCGGCCGACATCGTGGGCACCGACATCATCTCGGAGGCCGACGGGCGGCGGCAATTCCAGTTCTCGCCGGGCCCGATCTTCGCCAACGTTGTCCTCGCCGATGAAGTCAATCGCGCGACGCCCAAGACGCAGTCCGCTCTTCTCGAGGCGATGGAGGAACGCACGGTGACCGTGGGCACGCACACGTACGCGCTCGAAGAGCCGTATGTCGTCCTTGCGACCGAGAACCCGATCGAGATGGAGGGCACCTATCCTCTTCCCGAAGCGCAGCTCGACCGGTTCATGCTGAAGGCCGTCGTCACCTTCCCCGACCTCGATCAGCTGGTGGAGATTGTCACCCGCACTACCGAAGGCGAAGGCATCCGGCTTCCTAGGACGGACGTTACGGCTCAGGACATCCTGCTTGCGCGCGAGGTTGCTCGCCAGATTCCGATCGCCGACGCCGTGCGCACCTACATCGGCCGCCTCGTGTCGGCCACACACCCGTCGAGCCTTCTCTCCCCGACGTCCGTACGCGACTTCATCAGCTACGGCGCGAGCCCGCGCGCAGCAATCGCACTGACGCTCGCCGCCAAAGCCAACGCGTTCCTCGACGGGCAAGCGCACGTCCGTCCCATCGACATCGAGCGTCTGTTCCGCCCCGTGTTCGCCCATCGGCTCATCCTGAACTTCCGCGGGGAGTCGGAAGGCGCGTCCGTCGATTCGATTCTCGGCGACGTCTGGAAGAAAGTGCCGCTCGCTTCATGAAACCCCAGATCCACGAGGCGTTCCTGGCGAGACTCTCCACCCTGCGGCTCACGACGCGCGGGCGCCGCAAGAGCCAACTGGCGGGCGGGCATTCGTCGCGCCGCGCCGGGGTCAGCCTCGAGTTTCTCGACTACCGCTCGTACTTGCCCGGCGACGACTTCCGCTATATCGACTGGAACGCCTACGGACGCCTCGATCGCCTGTTGGTCAGGTCCTTCGTGCATGAGAGCGACATGCCCGTGTACGTGATCGTCGACCTCAGCGCGTCGATGTCCATCGGCTCGCCGTCCAAGGCCGACTACGCCTCCGGACTGGCCGCTGCGTTGGCCTACGTCGGCCTGCGGGGATTCGACCGCGTCGGTCTGTACCTCTTCTCGAAGACCCTCCACGTCCCGCTTCCTCCCGCGCGCGGACTGGCGCAAATGAGCCGTATCTTCCAGCGTCTCGAGGCCGACGAGCCTCGTGGCCAGACCTCGATGGATGACGCGCTCGGCCAATTCGTCGCTTCGGTCAGCGAAAGCGGCCTCGTGATCCTGATCTCCGATTTCTTCTCGCCGGGCGGGCGCGAGCAGGGCCTCGACAGCCTTCTGCGTCATGGCCACGAAGTGGTCGTCGTCCACATTCTCGCTCCCGAGGAAGTGGACCCGAAGAACGCTGGCAGGACGCAGTTCGTCGATATCGAAACCGGTCGCAACGTCACACTGGCGGTGGGCGAACAGACGCTCGCCGAGTACCGCGAGCGTCTTGCCGCGTTCCGGGGTGAGCTCGCCGGCTCGCTCCGTCGGCGCGCGATCCTCTGTTTCGAGACGACAACGGATCGCCCGCTCGCCAGCTTGTTTCACGAGGACTTCCGCGCCCGGGGGTTCGTACGATGAGCTTCCTCCATCCGGCCGCATTCGCGCTGTTTGCCTCAGCCGCCATCCTGGTCTTTCTCGCGTTCCTCCGCGCGCTCACGCGGCAGCAGGCCGTGTCCTCGCTTGCTCTGTGGGCGGGGCTCACGCAGTCTCCTGAACGCCAGCGGCCCCAGCTCCATCGGTGGGCCGACCCTCTGCTTCTGCTCCAGCTTCTCGCACTGGCAGCCATGATCTTCGCAATCGCGCAGCCGCAGCGACGCGTCGAGCAGTCCGCGCTGCGCGGCCTGGTCCTGATTCTTGACGAGTCGGCAAGCATGCGCACGGAAGACGCGCCCGAGGTCTCACGCTTTTCCCGCGCGGTCGAGCGCGCGCGTGTCCTGCTGTCCGAGAACCCCGCTTCGCGACTCGCGTTGATCCAGTTCTCCAGCCGCTCGCACGTCGTGGTCCCACCGACCGACGACCCTGCGGTCATCGAGCGCGCGCTCGACGGGCTTGAGCCTTCCTGGCGCGGCGACGGCGACGAGTCGGACCTCCTGAACCTCGTGAGCGCCGTCGGCGGACTCGACAGCTACGACCGCCTCGTCTTGCTGACCGACCGGACGCCTGACGACCTCCCCGCCTCCATCACCACCGAGCGATTCGACGGCGGCCGCAACATTGGAATCACCGCATTCACGGTGCGCGAGAACCCGTCCGGGCCCGGAGTCAGCGCATTCCTCGAGTTGCGCAACGAGACGGCCGACGCTCTCGAACCTCGACTCACCCTGCGCGACGAAACGACGTCGATGACGGTCACCCTCGCGGTCGGGCCGGAGGCGACCGAGCAGTATGTGTCGCCGTTCTCCTCGTCACGCGGATCCCGGTTCATCGCGACGCTCTCCGTCGAGGACGACTATGCCGCGGACAACGTGCGCTACTTCAGTCTCGACCGGCCCTCCGGACTCAGCATCCGGTGGATCGGCGAAGAGAGCCTGTACCTACGAGCGGCATTGGAGAGCGTCGTTGAGCTGCGGAACGCGGAGCCGAGCGACGCGGCCGATCTGACCGTCGTCGTCGGCCGGACCCTCGACGAGCTGCCTCCCGGGAACGTGCTCCTTCTCGCGTCCGACGTGCGCGCGCTGTACCGATTCGTGGACGCCGACCGCGCGACCAGCGGGACCGCCGAAGCCGACGACCCAGCGCACCCGTTGCTCGCCGGAGTGGAGCCCCAAGGGATCTACGTGGAAACTGTGCCCGAGACGCTGTTCCTCGTCGACGCGATCTCTATCCTCCGCGTCGGTGACGTCCCTCTCCTCTCGCTGATCGAGGACCGCGGGCGCCTCTTGTTCGTGTTCTCCACCGATCTGCGCGGCACGAACCTGCCGATCACGGTCGACTTTCCCATCTTGATCCGCAACCTGCTCTCGACCGTCGCGCGCGTGCCGGGGCCGCTCGTTCACGAGTGGCGCGCGGTGGGCGAGCCGGTGGACCTCGCCAGCTCCGGCGCCGTTCGCAGCATTCGCAGCCCGGGCGGCGAGACGATCACCCCCGAGTCCGGTCGGACCCTCTTCATCGCCGAGGAGCCTGGGTTCTACGAAGTGCAGGCCGCGAGAGAGACGCGGACAATCGCCGTCAACGTGCCGCCGGGGGAGAGCGCTCGTTCGCTCCTCCCGGTCGAGCCTGTGCGGTCCGCCGCCGCTTCGACTTCCTCGCAGGAGGTCACGCGCCGACTGTGGCCCTTGTTCGCATGGATCGCGCTCCTCCTCCTCGCGGTCGAGGCCGGCCTGTACCTGCGATTCGACGCCTCAAGGAGGATTGGATGATTCGTTTCCTGGCTCCCCTCATCCTCCTCGGCATCCCCGTCCTTGCGGCCATCGCCTGGATCGGTCTTCGCCGGTACCGCACGTCGCTCACGCTCCGATGGATCGCGGCGGCTGCACTCCTTGTCGCGCTGTCCGACCCCGTCATCACTGTGCGTGCGCCGAAGGATGTCGCCGTGTTTCTTGTGGACCGCTCGGCCAGCGTCCGACGGACGGCCAATGACCTCGATGTGCAGGACCAGATCCATACGATCATCGACCAGCATCGAGACTGGGAGTTTGGCGTCGTCGCGTTCGGCGCACACGCCTCCATCGCCACGCCGGTTGGAGATCCATTCCGCGGCCT
>JBFYRA010000033.1:0-6599 GCA_041302485.1 Candidatus Bipolaricaulota bacterium | reverse complement strand
TCCAGAGGGACGCGCTGTCGAGGAACGCCGCTCCGACGAGCATCGCACGGACGAACGTCGCGCGGAGAGCCGCAGGGACGAGACGAGCCGCGATGTGGAACGTCAAGACGCAGATCGCCGGCGCCGGCCGCACGCTCGCAAGGAAGACGCGCCCCCGACGGCGACGGACAACGAGCCCCTTCAGTCCGAAGAGGAATCGTCGCTCGGACTCGAGGATCGGTGGTAGGCGAGACGCTCTACGCCGGCGCGCGAAGCGTGACGCTCGAGAACGGACTGCGGATCCTCGCGGAAGAGGTTCCGCAGTCCCGTTCCGTCAGCGTTGGCGTCTGGATCCACGTCGGCTCACGCGACGATCCACCACGCACCGCCGGATTGGCGCACTTCCTTGAGCACCTGATGTTCAAGGGAACGGCAACGCGCAGCGCGCTCCAGGTCTCGCAAGAGATCGACTCGGTCGGAGGGTTCCTCGACGCGGCGACCGGCAAGGAGTCGACGTTCTTCTACGCCGACGTCCCCGCCGACGGGCTGGGAAAGGCCACCGACCTTCTGCTCGATCTCGTGTTCCATCCGGCGTTCTCGCCCGACAAGATGGAGCTCGAACGCAACGTCGTGCTCGAGGAGATTCGCGGCTACGACGACGACCCCGAGCAACGGGCATTTGACTGCTTCGTTGAGGGACTGTGGGCCGACCACCATCCTCTGTCGCGCCCGGTTCTCGGAACGCGCGCGTCGATGGAATCGGTGACGCGCGACGATGTCGTGCGTCATCACGCGAGCTTCTACCGGCCGGAGAACATGGTGATCGCGGCCGCCGGCGCGATCAATATCGACGCATTCTTCGCCGACATCGAGCGACGCGTCCCGAACGGAAAGGCGGATGGCTCACTCCGCACGATGAAGCGCACTCCTCCCGTCTTTCAGACTCTCCGCGCCCATCACGCGCAGCCGACGGGACAGACGCACGTCTACCTCGGGCTTCCCGGGCCGCTGTCCGGTGATCCGGATCGGTACCCGCTGGAGGTCGCGAACGCCGTGCTCGGCGACGGGACGAGTTCGCGTCTGTTCGTTGCGATCCGCGAAGAGCGCGGCCTGGCGTACGCGGTGCAGAGCGCGGTGAGCCGCTTCAGCGACACCGGGTTCTGGCTCTCCTACGCCGCCGTCGCGCCCGATACGGCCGACGATGTTGTGGCTCTCCTCCTGCACGAGCTCGATCGCTTGCGATCGGAACCCGTGCCAGCAGAGGAGCTGTCGCTTGCCAAGTCACGGTTGCGCGGCTCGTTCATCCTCGGCCTCGAGTCGAACGCCCACCGTGCGATGCGTTTGGGCAACGCGGCAATGTCCGAGCGCCAGATCCTCTCGCCCGACGCAATCCTCGCGAAGCTCGGCGCCGTAGACGACCGCGCCGTCCATGACGCGGTGGCCCGCTACAACCGGCCCGAGAGCGTGAACCTCGTAACTGTGGGACCCGAGTCAGCGTAGAGCTTTGTCGGTCAACGCCGGCTGGTGTACGATGCGGACACCATGGCCATTGCGATTTACCCTGGCAGCTTCGACCCGATTACGTATGGGCACATCGACATCGCGCGCCGGGCGCGCAAGCTGTTCGACAAGCTGGTCATCGCCGTCGTCGCGAATCCGCACAAGAACGCGCTGTTCACGCTCGAGGAGCGCGTCCTGCTGACCCAACGGGCTCTGCGAGAGGAAGGTCTGAACGAAATCGAGGTCACGAGCTACGACGGGCTCCTCGTCGAGTGCGCGCGCGACCACGGTGCCGGAGCCATCGTCCGTGGGCTGCGCGCCAACTCCGACTTCGAGTACGAGTTCCAGATGGCGCTCGCCAACCGCGACCTCGCCCCGGAGTTCGAGAGCGTCTTCTTCATGACCGCCGGGAACTACAGCTTCCTCGCATCGTCGATGGTCAAGGAGGTCGCATCCTACGGCGGCGACGTCTCGAATTTCGTCCCGAAGTCGGTGCACGTCGCGCTGCGCGACAAGCTTCGCCCCGCCGCGAAGTGAGCTACGACGCCCTCGCCGGAGCCGCCGCAGTCTCCGCTAAGACGCCTTCCGGTGTCTCACCCGCAGCCTCGTCGTGGTCGGGCAGAGTCGCCTCGACGCTGCGCAGCGGGCGGTAGGCGTACGCGCCGAACGCCGCGACCGCCGCGAAGACACCCGCAATGACGAGCATCAACGCCATCCCCGCGCCCGGCCCCGTGCCGACCAGCGGCCCGAAGACGTTGGCGAGCGCGCCGCCGGAGCGCATTCCCGGCTCGAACACGCGGTCGGCGAGTGGTCCGGCGAGCAGCATCGCGAGCGGCGTCCCGAACTGCGCCATCATCAGTCGCACCGAGAAGACGCGTCCCTGGAGATCCGGCGGGACCTTGGATTGCCAGATCGACTGGCTCGACGCGTTGACCGTCGGGAAGATCATGGCCATCACGAACATCGTCGCCGCCCAGGCTGGAAGAGACCTTCCCAGCCCGATCCCGACAAGTCCGATCAGTCCCCCGAGTGCGCAGCCCGTCAGCACGCCGTGCACGCGCTTCTTCGGACCACCCCAGAGGCTGAGAAGCACGCCTCCCACGACGCCGCCGATCCCGGCCGCCGACTGGACGCTGCCGAGGATCAGGCTGTTGTCGCCCGTGCGCGCCAGGATCATCGGGGCGAGCACGACGAAGCCGAACGTCGTCGTCACGTTGAACAGGAAGAACATCCCGAGCAGCCCCAGAAGCCCGCGCCGTGCAAGGATGTAGCGGAAGCCGTACGCCGCTTCACGGAACAGCCCGCGTTGGATCTTCGCTCCCTCCGCCGACGTCTTCGGCTGGGGGATCCGCGCGAGCAGGAGGATGACGATCGCCGTCGTCATCGTCGCGATGTCGACCCCCATGATTCCGGCGATTCCGATCGGCGCGAGCAGGATGCCGGCGCCGATCGGCGCGAACACGCCGGAGATGGAGCCGGCCAGCGACATCATTCCGCTCGCCCTGGCGTACTGCGACTTGTCGACCAGGACGCTGATCGTCGCGGAGTAGGCCGGGAACTGGAACGCACCGAACACGCCGATGCAGGCGACGATGATGTAGATGTGCCAGATTTCGAGTGCACCGGCCGTGTAGAGGAGAAGCATCGTCAAGGTCCCGAGCCCGGCGGCGAGGTCGGAGAGAATCATGAGAAGCTTTCGGTTCGCGCGATCGACGATCGCTCCGGCCAGTGGGCTCATGAGGATGACCGGCGCGAAAGCGCACACGCCGACGAGCGCGAGCGCTGTTGCCTGCCCTGTCTTCTGCCAGGCCCAGATCGTCATCGCAAACTGCGTCATGCCCGTGCCGAGAAACGACAGGAGCTGGCCGGACCAGATCGCCGTAAACGTGCCCATTCCCTTCCACTGCTCGCGTTTCATGTCGTCTCCAGACAGCCCCGTGGGGGGGCCACTTCAGATGATCATCGGGCCCGTTTCCGCTACGTCTCGCCACGGGCAAGCGCGCCGACCCGGCACACTAGCAGAACAGTGTGATGTTTCTGTGAAGGGGATCTACTTGGCGACTCCAGGGCCGGACTACAGATGCAGTGGCCTGCGTACGAGTGAGGCGACAGCGAACGTCGCCGGGATGCTCACGAGCGTCACCAGCGCGAACTTCGCGAACGGCGGCAGAGCCGCGTTCAGCACCGCGTACTGGAACGCCAGGATCACCGGCACGTGGAAGATGTAGGCTGCGTACTGGCTCCTCCCAAGCGCCTGCGCCAGCCGCCCATGAACGGTCACCTTCTCGCGGAACAGGACGACGAGGCCGATGCAGAGCGCGCTGCAGAGCAAGGCTTCCCACGCGACACGGAAGACATCGAACGTCGTGCCTTGCAGCGGAATCACTCGATAGAGCCCGAGCGCGTAGGCAGTCCAGAACACGGACAGCGCGACGCCGATTCCAAGCCATGCGAAACCAGCGCGTGCCGACACGGTCTCAAACCACTTCCTGCGGTACGCGACGATGCCGAGGACAAAGAACGCGAGGTCGCGCGGCACGTCGGCGAACGCAACGCGGAAGAACCCAAGGAGGTAGTCCCAGCGATCGATCGGGAACGGGATGCGGATCAGGGCGAGGACGGGCGCGAGGAGAACCGAGAAGACAGCAACCTGCCAGGCCCGAAGCGGCCGCACCTCGCGCTCCCCGCTCTGTCGCCCGAGAGCCGCTCGCCACAAAGCGTAGCCGAGGCTGAACAAGAGAAGGTGTTCGAGGAACCAGAGGTAGCCGACGTCAATCGGCCACGCGGCGCCGGGTTCGCTCATCCCGGGCGCGGGGAACACGAGCAACTGGAGCGGAACCATCAGGACCGCGAACACGAGGACCGGCAGGCCGAGCCGCACCAGACGGCTCTTGACGAACGGCCATCCGGGCTTCGCGTCGTAGGACCGCGCCACGAGGTAGCCTGAGATGAGGAAGAAGAGGCTCATGAAGAATGAGCGGTTCACGGTGAAGAACGGGCCGAGGATCGCGGCGCGAGCCGCCTCCTGAATCGGCCACGAGCCCCCCGTGGGGCCGTACGCCTGCCCGACATGATGGGCGATCAGGAGTCCCGTCAGCGCCACCTTCAGGTTGTCGAGGTAGTAGAACCTCTCACGCTCCGCCATCCCGCACCTCCTGCAAGCCTGTTCCCGCCGCGAGCGTAGCGGGTTTGCGCAAACAGGGCAAACCCACTAGACCCCGGGGAGGTCACGCCGGCAGCTCGCGCGTCGCGAGATCCTTCCCTTCGCGGAGGACCTTTTCGTAGGACACGGATTGCCGCACAGCCCGCATCCCGGCGCGTTCGTAGACCCGCAATGCCCCGGTCAGATTCTCAGAGTCCATGGTGAGCTCGACCGCGGCGTAGCCGCGGCGACCGAATTCGCCGAAGGTGTGGCGAAGGAGTGCAAGCGCCACGCCGCGCTTTCTCCACTTCGGGTGCACGCCCAAGGCCTGGATGTAGCCGCGCGTCGTGTCGTCGGCAATCTGAGGCCGACAGAGTGAGATCCCCACAATCTCATGGCCCTCAACCGCAAGGAACCACAGCGTTGGGTCGAATCGTTCGCCGTCGCGCCCGACGCTCTCCTTCCAGTTGGCGATCTCCTGCTCGAACGGCTCTTCGACGTAGCCCCAGTGATCGCGCCAAGCCGCCTGGTATAGCGCCACGATGCCGGGAAGATCCGCCTCAACACTCGCCGCGCGGAGAGAGACGCTGTCAGGCCAGGCGGGCGCCGCCACATGGGCTCCGAGGTCAATGCGCATGTGGTTCGCGACCCGAACGGCCGAGAACCCGGCGCGCTCGAGCGCGACAGCACGCGCGGCATCCTGTCCGGCGATGTTGGACATCGCCGTCACGCGAATCCCTTCCATCGCAAGGGGGATGAGTTCGCGCGAGCGCTCGATGCTCCATGCGTGGAGCCAGTCCCAAAGGCCATCCAGAGTCTCATGGGATGGATGCGTGATCCCTGCGCAGCTGATCTGAGCGTACGGCTCTCCCGGGTTCCCGATGTTGGCGATCCCCGCGATCTCCCCACGCGCGTCAACGACGAGGCGAAAGTCCTTCGCCAGATCGAACCGCGCGCTCTTCCACCACGCGATGACGTCTTCGCGAGTGATCTGGTCCTCACCATAGAACCTCTGCGACCGGGCGTTCACCAGCTGGACCGCTCGATCGACGTCATCGAACGTTGCCGCTCTGTCCGTCCAGCCAACTGGGAGTGCGCGTGGACTCGCCATGCCTTGACCTTTCATTGGACCTCTTTCGGGGACTCGCCATTCTTCCAGCCCCAAACACTGGTGAGTGTCCACAGCCTGGCCGAGGGTTCACGGTCGAGCGTGCGGACAGGCTCGCCTACAACCGCTTGATCAGCAAGTCCTCCGCGTATCCGTCCACCGCGACATCGACGCTGCCATACGTCGTGTAGCCAAGCTTGTGGAAGAACTCGGGCGATTGGAACGACAGGCAGTGCGTGCTGACCGCGCTGCAACCAGCCTCCTTGGCGATACGTTCCGCCTCGAGGAGAAGCCGGCGCCCGTGTCCCTTGCCACGGTAGCCTTCGTCGATCCAGATCGCTTCGAGCACCATGTTGCGGACCGTGGGGAACGCCGTGAGCCCGCCCACGACGCGTCCCTCCTCGTCCTTGAGCGCCAGGCTGAGCGATACGTTCGGGTAGTCCATTTCCTCGCCGGAGTTGCGTACGCAGAACTCGTGGAAGCCGCGGTAGACGACGCGCATCTCGTCTTCCGTCGGCTCCGCGACAAGCGAATAGCCTTCGCTCTGATTCCGCTCGATCTGCTTCCGGGCCGCAAGCCATGACGCTGCGTCCGGCAGTCGTTTGGCGAGGACGTGCTCGGTGACCCCGAACGGGTACCCGTCGTAGATGCCGCAGAGCTTGTAGCCGATCGTCGGGTAGAACTCGGGACCCTGCCAGTTGAACGTCCACGTGCCAGCACCGACACAGCCCT
Source organism: Candidatus Bipolaricaulota bacterium (assembly GCA_041302485.1). Lineage (GTDB taxonomy): Bacteria > Bipolaricaulota > Bipolaricaulia > UBA7950 > UBA9294 > CAIOGO01. The sequence continues at coordinate 138 of JBFYRA010000033.1, read as the reverse complement.
TCTCGTGCGCGATCCGCTCCGCCTCGAGGACGAGCCAGCTCGCGAGTCCGCGACGTCTAGACTCGTCCGCCACCCACAGGACCTCGAGCCACATCACGCCGAGGACCGAGCTTGTCGTCACGGCGCCGACGATCTGCC
>JBFYRA010000022.1:0-3716 GCA_041302485.1 Candidatus Bipolaricaulota bacterium | reverse complement strand
TGGTTGACACGACACCTCCGATCTTCAACGCATGCCCGAGCGATGTGTCCGCAGAGTGCGACAGCGTGCCGATGCCCCCCCAACTATCGGCAACCGATGGCTGCGATTCCTCGGTGACCGTCACATTTAGTGAGGTGAGGACGGGCGGAGCATGCCCGAACGAGTACACGCTCACGCGCACATGGACGGCAACAGATGACTGCAGGAACACGGCGCAGTGCACGCAGACTATCACCGTGCGGGATACACAGCGACCGGTCATCGTCAACTTCCCTGCCGACGTGCGGATCACGTGGTGTCCGGGGACGCCGATTCCCGACTGGCCGGTTCCCGAACCCGCGAGCGTCGTGGCCCAGGACTCTTGCGGTCAGGCTGGCGTCTCGTGGGTCGGCGATGCGGAGAGCGGCGAGGGCTGCCGCCGCATCCTGAAGCGGACCTACCGCGCGACGGATGAGTGCGGCAACTTCGTGGACGGCATCCAGACGCTCATGATGGGCGACTTCATCGCCCCCGTCATCGACTGGTACGGCAACATCACCGTCGACCGCGATCCGGATCTCTGCGGCGCCTACGTCAACGTGCCGACCCCCGCGGTCATCGACGACTGCAGTGTAGTGAGCCTCGTGAACAGCTACACGGGCACGGACGACGCTTCTGGGTTCTACCCGATCGGGATCACTCTCGTGAACTGGGTCGCGATGGATCCATGCGGAAACGAGGGACGGCACCTGCAGCTGGTGGTCGTGAACGCGCCTCCGCCGGAGATCGTCGTAAACAAGAGGGCGCTGCCTCCTCATGACGTGACGCCTGCGAGCCCCGGAGACACCGTCACGTACGAGATTGCCGTGCGGAGCACGGGCGGGGCCAACATCTACGACTTGGTCGTGACCGATCTCCAGGTGGCGCCGCTCGCTGGGCCTGACGGGGACGGCGAGGAGCTTGGCGTCCTTGAGCCAGGCGAGGTGTGGTTGTACGCGGGCACATGGATTGCCACGGACGAATCCGGGTGCCTCGTGACGAACAGCGCTCGCGCCTCAGGACGCGATGCCTGCGGAGTGAGGATGGTAGGAGTCGGCGCCACGAGTCTCCGCACGACGAATCCTTGCGAGGGGGGTGGGGGCGGTGAGGCCGGTCACGTCGTGATCAGCGAGATCGCTTGGGCTGGGACGCAGTCCAATCCTGAGCACGAGTGGATCGAGCTGGTCAACGCGTCGAGCGGAGACCTGTCGCTCGACGGGTGGACCCTCGCGTGGCGCGAGCGACGCACTCCGGACCAGGACATAGACCTGATTATGGATCTGCAGGACTTCCGACGTGCGTCGACCGGAGAAGAATATTGGGAGGTCGATCTGAGGGGCACGGTAACACAAGGCGAGTACTACCTCCTCGAGAGGGCCACGGACGACGTGGTCAGCGATCTCGACGCGGACTTGGTGTACGGTCGCGCACGGACGCCAAACCCTGACGCCTATAGACTGTGCGACGCGCCCGGCGAAGAGGTGTACCTGTTCAACGGCAGCGGCGCGCTCGTGAGCTCCGCCAACACAGACTACGGGCGGACGGATGCGGGCGCCGTGCGCTACCGCACAGGCACGCCGTGGCCGTCCGGTTGCTGCGTAACGTATGCCAGCATGGAGCGCCTGGATGAAGACGCCCCGCTGGGGATCGAGCCGCTCGACGTGGACGGGGAGTGGGACTCCAATGAGGGCTACGTGATCAACGGACTGGACGTAGGCAGAGCTCCGCTGAAGGCGACGGCCCGCATTGGGAACGAAGACGAGATAGCGCTTAGCGGTCCAGCGACGGATCTCGGAACCCTCGCGGTGCTGCAGGGTGAGCCGGTGACGCTCACACTCCAGCTGCCCGACGAGGCGACGCGTTGCGATCGGCTGCCGCGCGTCGTCCTCCTGTCTGGCTTCGATCTCACCACGGCCATCCTTGTCGCGCGGTGCGATCCGACCGGTGGAGAGCTCGCCTCAGGAGAGTCTTGGATGATCGAGGGAGCTGGTGGAGCATGGCCGCTTGACGGCGAGTCGCTCCTGCTCGTGGTCACGCGGGATGCTCCGGAAGAAGAGACGTATCCGTCGGCGCTGATCCACCTGCGCACAGATCTCACGGTCGTGGGGGAATACTCGCTCTACATCACGGTGGGAGATGGGCTGGCCTACGTCGTCCGATTGACGATCCAGGCGGGCTAGACGAGAGGAGCACGAGAGTCGCCCGAGGGGTGCGGGGAGTCAGAGGCCCCGCCCCCTTCTATCTGAGCACGATGGGGGTTGGCGACGAGCCGCGGTCGCCCGCATGCGGCGCTGCAAGACGGCCCTACTCGCGAGATCGGCGCAACGGACGACTTGCGGCCGGAGATCCTTCCTTCTACGTAGTTAGCCATCTTTCGGCTCCGCACGGGTTGATGCCCGCGGCGCCCGTTTGCCGCTAAGATGGCAAACCGCTCCCGGGCTTCCGCGAAGTCGGCGGTGCGATCACTATGCTCGACGTGTACGTCGTTCTCTCGTGTCTGACGGTCGTGACGGTCCTGCTCGTCGCGGAGTCGTGGGCTCTGCGTCGTCTTCGGCGTTCCGTTGCGCAGTGCATCGTGGTCACCGGGACGCGAGGGAAGTCGAGCGTGGTACGCCTTATCGCCGCCGGGCTGCTGGAAGGAGGCGTGCGCACGGTGTTCAAGACGACGGGTTCTGCTGCCGTGGTTGGAGATCCGGGCGGGCACGAGCACCCGGTCGTGCGGCGCTCGATTCCGACGCCCCTCGAGCAGCGCGGGATCCTGAGGCGTGCCGCGCGTTGGCGTGCTTCCGCCCTTGTGGTCGAGGCGATGAGCATCCGGCCGGAGAGCCTGTTCGCAGAGCTGCGGCGCATCCTCGTTCCGTCGATCGTCGTGATCACGAATGTCCGCGCCGATCATGTCGCCGATCTGCCCGAGCCGGTCGAGGCGTTCGCACGGGCGATCCCTCCGAGCGCTCGGGTCTTCTTCCCCGCGTCGGAGCGCGCCGGTCTCGGAGCTGCACTCGCTCTCCGCGATCTGTGCGCCGAACCTGTCAAGTCCCTGACTCCCGACGATGTCGCGGCCCGGGAGTTCTCGTATCTCGAATGGCCGGACAACGTGGCGCTGGCTCTCGCGGTCTGCGAGCACGCCGGGGTCCCGCGGGCTCGCGCGCTCGAAGGCATGCGCGCAAGCCGCCCCGATGTCGGAGCTCTCGCCGCGTGGCGATTGCGCGAGGTCAAGCGAACGTGGATCGCCGTGAACGGCTTCGCGGCGAACGATCCAGAGTCGACTCTGGCCGCGCTGCGGCGCTCGCTCGCGGCCTGGGGAGCCCCGGGGCAGCCCGTCATCGGGCTCCTCAACCTGCGCCGTGATCGCGGCGACCGCACATCACAGTGGTTCTCGGCGCTGGCTGAGAACCGAGCTCTGTTCGATCGCCTCGTGCTGATTGGCGACGTGCCGCGCGCGGCGACGGGCACCCTGCGCCGTGCCTACGGCGACGTGTTCTCGATCATCGGGACTCGGCGCGCTGAGACGATGATGTCGGAGCTGGCTCGACTCGAGCCGCGAGGGGGGCTCCTGTTTGGATTCGGGAACATCGGTGGACTGGGCATACATCTCGTTCGGCACTGGCAACGCGAGGGGGAGGACGCATGACTCTCGAGGCGGCGTTCATCGGCCTGGTGGTTGCAGCCCTGTTCACGGAAATCGTCGGCGTCTACCC
>JBFYRA010000171.1:0-14771 GCA_041302485.1 Candidatus Bipolaricaulota bacterium | reverse complement strand
TAACCCCCACAGGATCCTGAATCCTGCGCGTCTGCCAATTCCGCCACTCCGGCGTATGTCACCGCGAAGTGTAGGGTCAGCGGTAGAGGGTGTCAAGCCAGCAGATGGCGAACAGGCCTTGAGTTCCTCGATGCTCGGACATCCACGGGACATCGCAGCACGTCAAGGATCGAAGAACGTGGAGAGAGGCTGGACTTGGCTCCCTATGTGATATGGGTTACAATCGGGACTCCTGACCCACTACTCCAGGTGATGGGGGGGCGGGTGAGAGGGGACACGCGCATCGAGTTGCGTCGAGCCAAGTGTCAGGAGGGGGTTTGGCATGGTTGAGCTAAACGAGTTCCGCATCTTCTCCGATCTCAAGGACAAGGAGCTGGAGAAGCTTCGTGAGTCTGTGCGGATGATCCATTACGGCCGCGGCGAAATCATCTTCCAAGAGGGCGCGCCAGCGTTCGGCTTCTACCTCGTCTTCGAGGGCATGGTCAAGCTCGTCAAGCGCAGCATGCGCGCCAAGAGCCAGATCCTCAAGATCGTCGGCCCCGGCGAGATCATCGGCGAGACGACGCTGTTCGATAAGGGCAGCCACAACGCGTACGCCAAGACGCTCGACCCGGTGACGGTCGGATTCATCGAGCGCGGCGACTTCTTCTACTTCCTCGAGCGACACCCGAAGACGATCTTCCGCGTCTACGAGCGCCTATCCGAGGAGCTCAAAGCATTCCAGAACAAGCTGGCCGAACGCTCGTACTCGTCGAGCAAGGAGCGTCTTGCCCGGTTGATCATTCACCTCGGACGGAGCGGTGTCGAGCTGTCGCGCGCCGAGCTCGCCGAAATGGCCGGCGTGTCGTCGAAGACGGCCATCCGCACGTTGAGCGAACTCGAGAGCCGCGGGATCATCGCGATCGAGAGCCGCCGGATTCGCATCCTGCGGGAGGAGTACCTGCAGAAGATCGTCGAGCCGTTCTCGTCGAACCTCAATCCAAGCCTGATCATCTGAGTCTGTCCCGATCGTCTGAGGGAAGAACGTCCGTCACCTAGGTGACGGATGTCCTTTCGTCAGGTGGCCTTCGTTCATACGGTCAACTATGGCACGTGTCTCGCACGCTGCGAGTCAAGGAAGGTCGACCGGTGGCCAAAGGATTGAATCCGACTGAACGGGCGATCGTCGTCGTCATCAGCTTCGTCATCGCCGTCGTGTTGAGTGTCGCCCTCGGACGCGAGGGCGTGTACCCATTGCCCTTGGTCGCGGCGACGTTCCTCGTCCCGCTCGTGCTGGGAGCGAAGGCGCTCCGCCTGCGCGCCGCGGCGGCGTTCGCCCTCGGCCTCGCGGTCGTGCAGGTGACTCTCCTTCTCTTCCTTCGCGAGGCGAATCCTTTCTATCTCGTTGCGCTCTGCATCGGAGATGTCAGCCTCGGGGCCGCGCTCGGCGCCTGGAACCAGCGCAAGCAGAGCCGGGCCGCGCGTTGGCGGCAGTCGAGCGCGCTCAAGGAGCGGCACGATCGGGAGACGTTCGAGCCGGCTCTCAACATCTACCACTTCATCGATCGCGAGGGCACCGTCTTGCGGCGCAACGAAGCGTCGCGCACGGCCATCGGGCACCTCGCACGACGGAGTCTCCAATTGGCCGAGTACGTCCACCCGGAGGACACCGACCGCATGAAGGCTGAGTTGATTCGACTGTTCGAGCGCGAGGAGATTCGCGGCGTCAAGCTGCGCTTCATCTCCGAGGAGCGGAAGGGTTTTCCCGTCGAGCTCCGCGGCACCCGCATCACCGACCGCCTCGCCGTGCTCGAGGCGCGCGACCGCAGCCGCGAAGACGAGCTCGAACGCCGCATGATGGAAACGGAGGCTCGTTACCGCATTCTCATCGAGAAGGCCATCGATACGCTCGATTCCGGCATCATCATCACCGACCAGCGACAGGAAGTCGTGTGGGCCAACGCCACGACGGGCCAGTTCTTCGGCATCGACCGCGACCGACTGATCGGCGTCGACGCGAAACGAGCTCGCTCCCGCTATGTCGGCGTGTTCGACGAGGCACAGTCTTTCTCCGATGCGGTGGAGAAGGCTGCGGAGTCGGGCGAGCGCATCGACTCAATGACATGCCACGTGCGTCCGTCGCTCGGGCGCGACGAGCGCGTGCTCGAGTACCGATCGATCCCGATCGAGACGGAGCGCGGACGAGGCGGACGGATCGACCACTTTATCGACGTCACCGAACTGAAGCGCCTCGAAGCGAATCTGCGCGAGAAGACCGACAACCTCGAGAAGTCGAACGAGAAGCTCGAGGAGTTCTCGCACGTCGTGTCGCACGACCTGAAGGAGCCGCTGCGCACGATCGAGACGTTCAGTGGATTCCTGCTCGAGGACTACGCAGACAAGCTCGACGAAGAGGGCATCGACTACCTGAACACGCTGAAGCGCACGTCGGCTCGCATGCGCCAGTTGATCAACGATCTCCTGTCGCTCGCGAGCATTCACATGGACATGGCGTCGTTCGAGCGCATCAACACGCAGAAGGTGCTCGAAGAGGTCCAGGAGGACCTGGAGGTGCGTCTCCAAGGGGTGAACCTCCAGGTGGCTCTCGACCTCCCGCCCGTCAAGGGCAGCAAGGTCCGCATTCGAGAGCTATTCAGCAACCTCATCGTGAACGCGATCAAGTACAACGACAAGGCGCTCCCGACGGTGCACGTCGGGTGGCAGAAGGACGCAAGGAATGACGGAACGGTGACGTTCTACGTCGAGGACAACGGGATCGGAATCGAAGCCCGCTATCAGGAACGGATCTTCGGAATCTTCGAGAAGCTGAACCCGCGAGAGGACGTCGAGGGCACGGGGGCCGGATTGGCGATCTGCAAGCGCATCGTGGAAGAGCACGGCGGCAAGATCTGGGTCAACTCGGAAGTTGGCAAAGGGAGTACGTTCTTCTTTACGATCCCGAGAGCACGAGAGGTGGAATCCAATGCATAACCTCGAGAAGATGAAAGTCCTGGTGGTCGAGGACAACCCGAACGATGTCACGATCATCAAGCGCGCCATGCGCAAGAGCGACGCCAAGTGCGAGCTGTACTTCGCGCACGACGGCGAGGAGGCTCTCAACATGCTGTACCGGACGGGCGAGTATCAGGACACGCCGCGCCCGGATCTGATCCTCCTCGACATCAACCTGCCGAAGGTCAACGGCCTCGAAGTCCTGGCGAAGATCAAGGAAGACGCTCATCTCCGACGCATTCCGGTCATCGTCTTGACGATCTCCGAACGCGAGGAAGACATGGTCAAGGCCTACGACAGCGGCGCGGCAAGCTACATGACGAAGCCGGTCGACTCGAAGGACTTCGAGCGTCTCTTGCAGACCGTTCAGGACTACTGGCGCATCGCGCAGATCTCGCCGAAGTAGCCGGACTCCCCGGCCCCAGAGAGGCCATGGACGGGGACAGGACACCCGTCCAGTCCCGGTGTCGCGGTAGTCTGCGGCGTTCGCCGCACGCGGCCGCTTCTCGAGGCCCGTGCGGGCGTTCCCTGTCGCCCGGCGACCTGTAGCATCTCCTCGGCTTGTGGCAGTGCGAGCCGGGACGCGAGGTGGACGTTCTCCGTACCTCCGATCCGACTTCGCCGCCGGAACGAGAGCCCGGCGGAAACCCGACCCGCACAAGGGGGCGAGGCGGCCGCAGGTTGCGACCCTCGGCAGTACAGGAAAGGATTTGGGGTCACGACCAACGGTTCTTACCCCAGGGAAGGTGGACGGCAGCAGGTCCGCCTTCCCTTCCCCCCTTGCCGGCCCAATGCGCGGCTAGCTCGAAACGAAGTGTTTGTAGACCTCTGCGGCCGATCGTCGCGCGCCCAGAGCTTCCGGACGCGCCGATGTGGGCGCCGACGCGACAAGCAAGACTGCAACTGCCACAACGAGGCGTCTCATTCCGGCCAGCATGCCTGGCCGAGGCCGGCACGCCGGGGCGCAACCTGCTATGCAGCCTGACAGGATTCGCCGCCGCGCCACGAGCGCTTCTTCTGATTCTGTCGGTATTCCTTCGATCCCGTGCCGGTCGAGCGGCGTTTGTCAGACTTCCCAAGCCCGTATAGAATGATGTCGTACCGTTGGGTGCCGGAATTCCGGTGCAGTCAAGCAGATTCAAGGAGGTCGCGTTGAAAAGGCTGCTAGCAGTCGCCCTCATTCTGATGCTGGGCGTGTCGGTCGCCAGCTTTGCGGCGGGGAAGGTTGCCGTCGTCCTGGACGTTGGCGGACGTGGCGATCTGTCGTTCAACGACATGGGATTCAAGGGGACGGATGAAGCGGCGAAGGACTTCGGTCTCGAAATGGTCGAAGTTCAGAACGCCACGGGCGCGGATTACCTGCCGAACTTGCGGAACCTTTCCCGCACCGGCGACTACGACCTCATCATCTGCGTCGGCTTCCTGCTCGGCGACGCCCTCGCCCAGGCGGCGACGGAGTTCCCGAACCAGAAGTTCGCGATCATCGATGTCGGTTACATCACCGGCCCGAACATCATGAACTTCGTCTTCCGCGAGAACGAAGCGTCGGCCCTCATCGGCGCGCTTGCGGCGATGAGCGCGGCGCAACACGGCTACACGGCTGCGGGCGTGGTCCTCGGAATCGAGATCCCGGTCCTGTGGCACTTCGAGGCCGGGTTCCGCTACGGCATGGACTGGGGCCTCAAGGCGTACGCCGCCTATGAAGGCAGCGCGCCGAGCGTCAACCTCCTCTACACCTACACGGGCACGTTCAGCGACATCGCGCTCGGCAAGGCCGCTTCCGAGGCCATGCTCGCTCAGGGCGCGGTTGGCATCTACAACGTCGCCGGCCCGCTCGGCGTAGGCGACCTCGAGGCTGTCACCGAAGTTCACAGCAATTCGGGTACCATGAGCGGCCCCCCGTACTACTACGGCGTGGACGCGAACCAGGATTGGATGGGCATGGGCAAGCACGGCATCGCGTCGGGCATGAAGCGCGTCGACCTCGCCTGCTACATGGCCGTCGAGGCTGTCGTGAACGGCACGTTCGCGCCCGGCGTGACGAGCCTCGGCCTCGCCGAAGGCGGCGGGGCGATCAGCGACTCCGAGGCCCTTCTTGACTTCATCGAGTTTGGCATTGGCGCCGGGCAAATGGCTGAGGCCGATCGTGCGACCGTCATCGCCAACTGGACCATCAATCGTGCGACGGTCGAGGGTTGGATCTGGGACGCCGTCGATCAGCTCGAGGACGGCATTCTGGACGGCACGATCGTCGTCCCGACGGCCGAAACCGGCGATCAGATCGCCGCGGTGCGCGCGCAGTACACGCTCGGCGCGCCCTAGGCGTGATTGGTAGCTGAACCTCTGACGGGGAGAGAGGGACGAGGTTCCTCTCTCCCCTTTTCGCGCACGGACGGAGATTCCATGAATAGACACGTCGTGCCAGGGAATGCAGGGAACTCCAACGGCTACCTCCTCCGGGCCGAAGGGATCACGAAGGTCTACTCGGACGGCACGGTCGGGCTTCGCGCAGCGACGGTAGAGATCCATCCGCGGGAGATCGTCGGGCTGCTGGGCGAGAACGGGGCGGGAAAGACGACGTTCACGAAGATCCTCTCCGGCCTCCTGCCCCCGACGAATGGGCGCGTCGTCTCGCCAGAGGGCCCGGTGCGTTTCGCCAGCCCCCGCGAGGCCCTCGACTTCGGGATCGGGATGGTGCACCAGCACTTCGCGCTCGTCGGCACCTTCACCGCAGCGGAGAACGTTGCGTTGAGCCACGAGCGCCCCTTCGGCCTCATCCGGCTCGGCCGAACGCGCGAGCGGCTGCAGAAGCTCATGCAAGAGAGCGGCCTGCGCGTTCCGCTCGACGTCCCGGTCGAGAAGCTGGCCGTGGGAGAACAGCAACGAGTCGAGATCTTGAAGGTGTTGTCGCGAAACGTCCGTCTCTTGATCCTCGACGAGCCGACATCCGTCCTGACGCCGCTCGAGGTCGACGAGTTGTTCGTCCTGCTGCGCAAGCTGCGAGACGCGGGAACGTCGATCATCCTCATCACGCACAAACTGAAGGAAGTCCAGTCCGTGACCGACCGGATCCTCGTCCTCCGCCGCGGCGAGCTCGTAGGCGACGTCAAGACGAAGGCCGCGACCACGGAGCGCCTCGCGCAACTGATGGTGGGCAAGGCGCTAGAAGGGGATACGACGGCGGTCGAGCTGAGCGCGGACCAGCTTCCGCAGGCCAGAGCACGATCGAAGAAAGAGACAAAGGGCGACAGCGTCCTCCACGTTGCCGACCTCGTCGCCAAAGGCAACACGGGCGACATTGCCGTGGAAGGCCTGTCGTTCGACGTCCGCGGCGGCGAGATCTTCGGCATCGCCGGCGTCGAAGGAAACGGCCAGTCAGAACTCGTCGAGTGCTTGACCGGACTGCGCAAGGCGGTGTCCGGCGCCGCATCGATCAAGGGCACGAACATCCTCGGCCGCGATCCCCGAGCCATCTACAAGCTCGGCGTGGCACACATTCCTGAGGATCGATGGAGACTCGGGCTCGTCCTTCCGTTCACGCTCGCCGAGAATGCCATCCTCGGCGTCCATCGGTGGAAGGAGTTCCGAGGCCCCCTGTCGTTCCTCCGCTGGGGCAAGATCAATCGCCACGTCCGAGAACTGATGAAGCGGTTCGAGATTCAGGCAACCGGGCCGAGCGCGCCAGCGAAGAGCCTGTCCGGCGGAAACCAACAGAAGTTGATCGTGGGACGGGAACTCGCCAAGAACCCTGCGATCGTCGTCGCGTCGCAGCCGACGCGCGGCCTCGACATCGGCGCGGCGAAGTACATCCGCGACTTGCTCATCGAGATGCGAAACAACGGCCGCGCGATCCTGCTCGTCTCGGCCGACCTCGACGAGGTGCTCGCGCTCGCGGATCGGATGGCCATCATGTACGAGGGACGATTCATGACCACGTGCGGTCCCTCGGATCTCAACCGCGAGCAGATCGGCATGCTGATGGGCGGAGTGGCTCGCAAGGAGGTCGTCGGATGAGCGACAACGACGTGAAGACCCCATCGAAGCTGCTGCGAGGCGTTCACCGTACGCTGACCGGCCTGCACCCGGTACTCGAGTCGCTGCTCGCCGCGGTGATCGGCCTCCTCATCGGCGCCGTCCTCATGTACATCTGGGGATTCAACCCATGGAAGGCGTACTGGGCTCTCCTGCAGGGCGCCTACGGCGGCTCGTACGAGTGGGCGAGCACGCTGGCTCGCGCGACGCCGCTCATCCTGACAGCGCTCACGTTCTCGGTGTGCGTGCGCGCGGGCATGTTCAATATCGGCGCTGAGGGACAGCTGTTCATGGGCGCGATGGCGTGCATTTGCGTCGCTCTGTTCAAGCTTCCCGTCGGCCTTCACCTGTTCGTCGGCCTCGTCTTCGCCGCAGTGGCCGGAGCAGCCTGGAGCATCATCCCAGCTGTACTCAAGATCACGCGGGGGGTTTCCGAGGTCATCTCGACGATCATGTTCAACTGGATCGCTCGATGGCTCGCACTCTACATCGCGATCTACATTCTCGTTGATCCATCGCGGGCCGAGAAGACGCTGTCGATTCCTTTGACGGCACGCTTCCCCATTCTCGTCCGCGGCACGGATCTCTCCTACGCGGTCTTCCTCTCTGTGTTCGTCGCCCTTGTTCTGTACTTCGTTCTCTGGCACACGACGATGGGCTACGAGGTACGCGCCGCCGGGCTCAACCCGACCGCCGCGCGATATGGCGGCATCCGCAACAAGAGGACGATGATCGTGAGCTTCGTGCTCGGCGGCATCACCGCCGGCCTTGCTGGAGCGACGATCATCATGGGGAATCCGCCAAGCTACGCCGCGTTCGGCGGCGGCGCGTTCCCCGAGTTGACGGGCGCCGGGTTCGACGGTATGGCTGTGGCGATGGTTGGAAGGAACCATCCGATCGGCATCCTCGTCGCGGCTGTTCTTTTTGGCGGCCTGAACGCCGGCGGGCGCGTGATGCAGTTCTACGGTTCGAACCCCGTTCCGCTCGAGATGGTGCGCATCGTGATGGGCGCGATCGTGCTCGCGATGTCGATCCCTGAGCTCATCCGCCTCTTCCCGATGGCCAAGGCGCAGGGCCAGAGGCTCATCGCAGTCCTGCGACGCAAGCCCGCGCCGAAGGAGGGATCGGCATGAACTGGAGTGATCTCCTCAGCTTGCTGCGCATCGCGCTCCACGCCATGGTGCCGATCACGTTGACGGCCGTCGGCGAAATCGTGGGAGAGACGGCGGGGCTGTTCAACATCGGCCTCGAGGGCATTCTCCTGATCAGCGCGTTCGCCGGCGCAATCGGCGCCGAGCTGGGTGGGCCGGCGGTCGGCCTCCTGATCGGTATGGGCGTCGGCGCAGCGATCGGCCTCGTGTTCGCGGTGATCAACACGTACTGGAAGGGAACCCAGATGGTGACGGGCATCGGCATCAACCTGTTCGCGATGGGCCTTGTCGCGTTCGGGCTGATCCAGCTCGGCGCACCGGGATTCCGTGCCGTCCCGCGCGCTGTCCAGCTGATCAAGTGGAAGACCGCCATGGGTGCGATGAGTCCGATCATCCTCGTCGCGCTCGTGATGCCGTTCGTCATCCACTGGTTCATCAAGCACACGCGAGCAGGACTGATCCTCAAGGCGGCGGGCGAGATGCCTGAAGCCGCCGATGTGGCCGGCATCAACGTGAATCGGGTCCGCCTGCTTGCCGCGACGTTCGGGGCGGCGCTCGCCGGCCTTGCCGGCGCGTACATGAGCGTTGCCTGGATCGGATCGGTAACCAAGGACCTCTCGGCCGGACGCGGCTTCATCGCGCTCGCGACAGTCGTATTCAGTGGCCTCAACCCGCTCCTCGCACTGCTCGGCGGATTCATCTTCGGGTTCTTCCAGGGACTCGCTGAGTGGGTCAAGACGCTACCGTCAAAGCCGATTCCGAGCCAGTTCGTGTCGATGCTTCCGTACATCGTCACGCTGCTCGTCGTGTCGGGAGCGATCGGGCGCGTCCGGTTCCCGAAAGCGCTCGGAGAGCCGTACAAACGCGAGTAGCGCGATGCGGCCTTGGCGTGCAGGCGGCCCACGGTCTATGATCGTGATGTACATCACAGAGGGCGCGGGGTGATCTCCGCGCTCTGGGAGTCGGGCACTTAGGAGGTGCGTCATGCGTAGGCTTCTCTCTCTGGCGCTGGTCGCGCTCGTCGCGTTCAGCATCGTCGGGTTCGCGCAGTTGGGAACCCAGCAGAACCCCATTTACATGTTGCTCCCGCCGTCGACGGACACCACGGTCATTGGACCCTCGGGACAAGCGATTGCCGATTACCTCTTCCAGGCAACGGGCCTCTACGTCATCCCGGTCGTGGCCGCAGATTACGCCGCGCTCGCTGAGGCGTTTGCCACGGCGGACGGAGACGTGTTCGGCATCCCGACAAGCGCGCAGTACTGCCAGATCTACAATGCTACGAACGGCAGCATCGTCTGCACGATGGGCGCTGTCCGCAACGGGTATGTCTACTACTACGCCACAATCTATGCGCTGCGGTCGAAGGGATACACGTCGCTCGCCGATCTCAATGGCAAGACGTGGATCTACAACGATGTCGGCTCTGGATCGGGCTACAAGTACCCGAAGGTCTACATGCAGCAGAATGGCGTGCAGTGGGCGGGCGTCGTCGAGACCGGCGGGCACGTGAATTCGATGGTCGCGCTTCTCCAAGGGCAGGGCGACTTCTGCACCGGCTACGGCTCGCCTCCGCTCGCTCCGCAGTGCCTGAAGGACCAGGGGATCCGCTGGGAGTGGGGCGACGATCCGGAGCTCATGGTCTGGGATCGCTTCTACGACGCGCTCGTGCGGCCGGAGCTGGCGTGGCGCTGCGAAGACTTGCGGTTCGCCGTCGTCAATGACCACCCTGATGTGTTCACGACGGTGGGCGTTGTCGACGTGGTCGGCCCGATTCCGAACGACTGCATGGCGTTCGTCTCCAACTTCCCGGCCGATCTCCGCGACCAGATCGTGACGGCGCTTGTCGCGCATATCGCCACCCCTGAGGGTCTCGCGATCTGGAACAACAAGAAGTTCTACCAGTGGTCAGGCATGTCCCCTGTGCTGGACAGCGACTTCGATCTGATGCGCGCGGTCCTCGGTCTCCCCGTTCCGCAGCGCTAGCGCGGGCGGCACAGAGTGTGATCGAGCGAGGAGAGAGGAGCTTGCTTCCTCTCTCCTCGTCGTACAGGGAGAGCTATGGCTGAGCCCCAGCTGGTCATCGAACACGTCACGAAGGTATATGAGCGCGGAGATGTCCTGGCGTTGCGCGACGTGTCGCTTACCGTGAACAAGGGGGAGTTCCTCGTCCTCATCGGCCTGTCAGGCTCAGGCAAGTCCACGCTGCTTCGCTGCATCAATCGCTTGATCGAGCCGACGTCGGGGCGCATCTTGCTGAGCGGCGAAGACGTGACGCAGGCCAAGGGCCCAGAGCTGCGCCGGATCCGGCGCAAGATCGGGATGGTCTTCCAGCACTTCAACCTCGTGAAGCGTTCCTCGGTGCTGCGCAACGTGCTCGCCGGCCGCCTGGGCTACGCGCCTCCCCTCCCGACGCTCGTCGGTCGTTTCCCACGCGAGGACTTCGATCGTGCACGCCAAAGTCTCGAGACGGTGGGGCTCGTTGAAAAGATGTACACACGCGCCGACCAGCTGTCCGGCGGGCAACAGCAGCGCGTCGGCATCGCCAGGGCCTTGATGCAGGAACCCGAGATCATTCTGGCCGACGAACCCGTCTCGGCACTCGACCCGGCGACCGCAAACTCCATCCTCCAGTACCTCGAGGAGCGGAACCGAACGCACGGCGTCACCGTCATCTGCGCCCTGCACTTCCTCTCGCTCGCGCGTCGCTACGGCACGCGGATTGTCGCGCTCAAAGACGGCGCGGTCGTCTTCGAAGGGCTGCCGCGCGAGATCGACAACATCCGCTTCAAGGAGATCTACGGCGAGGACGCCGAAGAGGTGGAGGTGCGCTAGGTGAGTCGCTTCCGCCTCCCGAAGGATCGCATCGTCGCGCTGGGCGCCGACTGGAGTCTCCTCCTTCTCCTCGCGTATTGCGTCTACTTCCTCATCAACTGGTGGTACCGCGCCCTGGTTCTGCTCAAACCGTCCTATCAGGTGCCGTTTCCTAACTACGCGTACGTTCTGACCGTACTCGCCACGCTGGGCATTGCGGTTTTGTGGGAGAACCTCGGGACGTCGATCGGCTGGAAGGGAGTCGGGCTCGAGCACGCGGATCTCGACCGGCGGCGTCTCGGGCGGCAGAAACGCCTGGTGCATGCCGGAGCGGATCTCGTCGCGTGGATACTGACTGCGCTGGGAGCCCTGCTCGCCTTGATTCCTCTGGCAGGGCTTGGCGCCTTTCTGCATGGACTTGCGTCCGGCACCGGCCTCACGGTGGTTCCCGGCGTCATCATCCTTCCCATGCGAGGATGGCTTGCAACGTTGGGGCTCTCCGTCGCCTTCCTCGCGGTGCTGACAGGCACGACAGTCGTCGCCTGGCGCGGCGCACGGGCGCTTTGGAGCTGGCTGTGGCCGGCGGCGAAGGGGGCGCGCGCGTGGACAGAACGGGTGACACAGACGAACGTGTGCCGCGTCGCTGATCTGGAAAACGCAGGCCCGCCGCGTCGTTGGTGGAAGACGAGCTGGGGGCTGATGACGCTCTTGCTCATCGTCGTGACCATCTACGTCGGCGCACTGACGACCCAGATCAATTTCGGAACCCTGATCCGCCGAGCTCCCGTCACAGCCACGTACTGGTCCAAGTTGGCTCGGCCGGACTTCCGATTCTTCCTGCTCACCGAACCCGATCTGAACGATACGATGCTCAACGCGGCCATCGTGTCGGTCTACATGGCCCTCATGGCGACCTTGCTGGGCCTTCTGCTCGCGTTCCCGCTGTCCTTCCTGGGGGCGCGCAACATGGTCACTCGGAGTCGCTTCGGGTGGGGCATCTACACCCTCACGCGGGGGTTCTTCAACATCGGACGCTCGATCGAGCCGTTCGTGATGGCCGTCTTCTTCGCCGTGTGGGTCGGATATGGCCCCTTCGCCGGCGCCTTGGCGCTCTTCGTGCACACGATTGCCGCGCTGGGCAAGCTCTTCTCCGAGCAGGTCGAAGCCATCGACCCTGGTCCTGCCGAGGCGATCACGGCAAGCGGAGGTCGACGAACTCAGGTTCTCCGCTACGGAGTGATCCCGCAGATCGTTCCATCGTTCCTGGCGTTCACTCTCTACCGCTGGGACATCAATGTCCGGATGTCGACGGTCATCGGCATCGTGGCTGGGTGCGGCATTGGGCGGTTCTTCAACTACTTCAAGAGCGAGCTTCGCTGGCATGAGGTGGGGGCGGTCCTTGTCGTCATCGCGATCATCGTTCTCAGCATGGACTATGTCAGCGGGCGCGTTAGAGAGAGGATCGCCTGATGTGCGCCCAAGAAAGACCCGACGACAGCAAACCGACTTCCCGAAGCGCATCTGGATCTCTCCGGCGCGGAGCCAGACTGCTGCAGCGCGCCCTGCGGCGCTGCGCCGTGCTGGTCCTCGACGCAGTGTTCCTCGCGTACCTACTCGTGATGATCTCGTACGTCGTCACGTGGATGGCCTCGGGCATTGGAGTCTACGTCGCAGTTCCCGAAGGCTATCTGGTCGTGTTGCCGATCGTAGGCGCCGTGGTCTGGGGTGCGCTGGGAACTTCGGTCGGCAAGAAGGCGGTCCGATTCCTGAGCGGCCAGTCGTCGCCCGATCCCAGGCAAAAGCCGCGGCGCGCGTCTGACCTGCCGCGCCTTGGCACGACAGGCGCAGGCCCCGCAGGGTCCGCGCGTGCGTGGTACCGGACGAGCTGGGGTTGGGGCGTGGTGCTGGCCGTGCTCGTGACGCTCGCCGCCGGAACGGCGATCTCCAGGGTGGACTTCTCGAAACTTGTCCAGAACTGGCCTTATGCCGCCAAGATGCTTGTCCGACTCGTGAGGCCCGATGTCTCGATCGCGGCCGAGGTCGTCTCGCTGACGATCGTCACGGTGTTCATGGCCCTGATGGCAACGCTCCTGGCGATTCCGGTCGCGGTCGTCTTGAGCTTCCTCGCTGCGCGGAACCTGATGCGCGGCGCCGCCGGACGGACGGTCTACTTCGTCGTTCGCGCCATCGCCAGCATCGTCCGGGCGATCGAGCCGATCATCTGGGCGATCGTGTTCGTCATCTGGGTTCGCATGGGGCCTTTCGCAGGCGCGCTTGCGCTCTTCGTTTGCTCGATCGCGGACCTTACGAAGCTGTATTCCGAGCAGCTTGAGTCGATCGACACGGGGCCAACGGAGGCGATCACCGCGGTGGGCGGCCGGCGGCTGCAGGTGCTTCTCTATGGGGTCGTGCCGCAGATCATCAACCCCTACCTGTCGTTCACGCTCTACCGGTGGGACATCAACGTGCGCATGGGCACAGTCATCGGAATGGTCGGCGGCGGCGGCATCGGGTCGCTGTTGATGCAGTACGTGCGCGTCAACGAGTGGGAAGAGGTCAGCATGTGTCTGATCGCCATTATCGCCGTCGTTTGGTCGATCGACACTCTCTCCGCGCGGGTGCGCGCCCGTCTTGCCTAGCGGCGCCCGACGAGGTCCTCGAGGTACTTCTGAATCTCGTCCAACCCGTAGGTCGTCTTCATCGCCTTGTAGTCCTCGAGCCAGGCGTCGAGGATCGTGTCGTCGCGGCGGACTTCGACGTCGGTGATTCCGAGCGCGTCGAGCATCGTCTGCGCCTCTTCCTCGATCTGCCGATCCTTCACGCGAAAGAGAAACCGCGGGATGTGCACGTCGATCACCTCGCCGCCGAAGTATAACGGCACGTCGGCGGGCTCGCAGGCGGAGCGGGTTCCGGCCGTGCCTTCGGGAGCGATTGATCGGCGGCGCCGCGGATCCTAGAATGCGGGACCATGAATATCGTCGATGTCATCCGCAAGAAGCGTAACGGCGAGGCCCTGACCCGAGATGAGATCGGGTTCTTCGTTTCGTCAACCGTCTCGGGCTCGATCGCCGACTATCAAGTCTCGGCTCTCCTCATGGCCGTCTGCGTGCGCGGGATGACGGACGAAGAAACAGCCGCACTGACGGACCACATGGCGCACTCGGGGTCGATGTTCACGCCCGACGACCTCGGCGGCTACACGGTGGACAAGCACTCGACCGGCGGAGTCGGCGACAAGACGACGCTGGTCCTCATCCCGCTCCTCGCGGCGGCTGGACTCAAGGTGGGTAAGCTGTCTGGGCGCGCGCTCGGCCACACCGGAGGCACGATCGACAAGCTCGAATCGATCCCGGGATTCCGCACCGATCTGTCACGCGACCGTTTCCTTGACCTCGTAAGGAAGACGGGACTCGCGCTCGCCGACCACACGGCGGACATGGTCCCCGCCGACCGCATCCTCTATGAGCTGCGCGATGTCACGGCCACCGTCGACTCGCTGCCGCTCATCGTCGCCTCAATCATGTCGAAGAAGATCGCCGGCGGCGCACGGGCCATCGTCATTGACGTGAAGACGGGCGCCGGAGCGTTCCTCCCCCGCATCGAGGACTCGCGCCGCCTGGCGCAAGCCCTCGTGGACACCGGCGCGAGACTCGGCCGCAAGATGGCAGCAGTGATCACCGACATGTCCCAGCCGCTTGGCCGGATGGTGGGCAACGCGCTCGAGGTCCGGGAGGCGATCGACACACTTCACGGGCGGGGACCCGACGAGATCGGAAGAGCACA
>JBFYRA010000021.1:0-6122 GCA_041302485.1 Candidatus Bipolaricaulota bacterium | reverse complement strand
ACATCCTCTCCTCACCCGTTGCGAGGTCGACGAGAGCGAAGCCGACACGGTGGCCGCACTTGCGCACTTCCCTCGTGACGAAGCCGCCTGCGGAGACGGTCAGCTTCTCCAACACGCGCTCGATCAGCGTGGTCTTGCCGACGCCGGGCCGTCCCGTGATTGCCACGCGTCCCTTGATCGCCATGAGGAGCGATTCTACTCTCTTTGCCGGCGCGGCCGGAGCGCCGGGAGAGAGGATGAGCGTGGGGGCGGCAGGAGAGCGATGGATCGGTCATCTCGACATGGACGCCTTCTTCGCCGCCGTCGAGCAACTGGATGAGCCCGCGCACCGCGGCAGACCGGTGGTCGTCGGGGGGCTGGGTCCGCGCGGCGTCGTGTCGACCGCGTCGTACGAGGCGCGCCCGTACGGCGTTCACAGCGCGATGCCGATGGCGCTGGCGCGGAAACGCTGTCCGGACGCGGTGTTCCTGCCCGTACGGTTCGAGCGCTACGACGAGATCTCGCGCCTTGTCCGGAGCATCCTCGGTCGAGCCGCGGCCGTGATCGAAACGGTCTCGCTCGACGAGGCGTTCTTCGACCTGTCGGAGCACGGCGCTGGCGCCGCTGCGGTGGCAGCGCGGGTCAAGGCTGACGTGCAGCGCGAGACCGGACTGACATGCTCGGTCGGCGTTGCGCCCAACCGCTTCCTCGCCAAGATGGGGTCGGAGCTCTCGAAGCCGAATGGGTTCCTGCTCATCCGTCCTGAACGCGTGCGGGAGCTTCTGGACCCTCTGCCTGTCGGGAAGATCTGGGGAGTGGGAGACGTCACCGAACGTCGGCTGCGCGGATTGGGTCTGTTGCGCATCGCCGACGTGCGTCAGGCGCCGCTCGAACTCCTCGTCCGCGAGTTCGGAAGCGCCGGCCCACGGCTGCGCGAGTTGGCCCGCGGTGAGGACGAGACCCCCCTTGCTCCGGCGGCGGAGTCGGTTTCGATGTCGCGCGAAGTCACGTACGACGTCGACCTCGTGCGCGAAGAGGAGATCAATTCCGAGGTGCGACGCCTCGCACGCATCGTGGCGGGCGAGCTGCGGGACGCGGAGATGCTGTGCCGCACCGTCCGGATCAAGGTCCGCTACCCGGACTTCCACACGATCACGCGGCAGATTCGCGTGAGCGTCGGAACCGACTCGGAGAGCCTCATCGAGGCGTTGGCTGCGCACCTGCTCCGGGATCGGGCTGCACTCGACGAGCGAGGCGTGCGGCTTCTCGGCGTCGGCGTCTCCGGGCTCAGCGCGGCGACGTCGCGTCAGCTGTCGCTGTTCGACGAGTCCCGTGCGACCACTCACGCTGAAGGACACGAGGCACCGCTGCGGGGGAAGGATTCGTTGGGCGACGGGAATCGCCGACCGTAGAGTGACAGCGAGGTGATCCGGATGAGGTGCGCGACGGCTGTCTTAGCGGGGCTTCTCGGGGTGGCTCTCGCGGCTCAGGCGGTGCCGCTGTGCGACTATCGGTCTCCGCTGACCGACCTCTCCGACCTGCTCATGTCGTTCTCGTACCAGTATGTGAACGACCCCTACGGCTCGAAGGAACGAGATGTGAATACCGGGAGATTCATCGTCGACTACAAGCGCCTGTACGACACCCCCGAATACGGCTTCGATGTCGAACTCAACAACCAGCTCGACATTTCGGTTCTCGGCGAGTCGACGTACTTGACCGCAGCGGACGGGAGCTACAAGCGCTACCTCACTTCCGACGGCGACGCCTTTGCGTTCGCCGGCGCGGCCGCGCGCAGTTCGTCGTCGTTTGCGTCGCTCGGGGCGTCGGTGAGCCTCGGCCTCGGTCTGGGACGTTTCACGGACGTGACTCCGCTCGCTCTGGCGACGCGGATCGACGAGGATCTCTACCGGCGTGGGAGGCTCACGAGCCACCTGCGAGCTGCGGATCAACAGATCCTTGCATACGAAATCGGAAGCCGCGACACCTATCTCACCGCGGCCGATCTCATGGCCGTCGTCCAGGAGATCATCGAGAGCTCTGGGTTCGTGCAGCCCGGTGGACTGACTGCGTTCGACCTGTCGAAGATCGACGAGCTGTTGAGCGACGGCGGGTTCACGCGCTATTGCGGATGGGACGGGAAGATCGGCATGGGCTACGAACTCCTCGATCCGTCAGGCGGCTCGAACGACATTCTCGTCACCGCCGCGTTCAACTACGCGTTCACGACCGCGCCGAACGTACAGTTCCTCGTGAACGGGAGCCTGTCCGGCCCGCCGGACCTCTTCACGACCAATCGCGTCGACGTCGACGTCGAGTACGACTACATCGTGTCGGAGTTTCTGAACCTGAAGGCGACGTACGCGTTCTCGCGCGAGACCTGGGCCAAGATTCCGACGGACGTGCATCGAATCGGCCTGGACGTCGTTCTCACGCCGCTCGAGTCCGCCGACGTGTCGCTCAAGGTGTCGCTCGAACATCGGCCGTACTACCTCGAGTGGAGCGTCGACATCCGGCTGGGAATCAGCATCCATCTCCTCTAGTGGTGTCCACGACGCACCATGTGGAGGGCCGCCTCGCGGCGGATGGCGTCGGCCATTGCCGGGTCGTGCAGCATGGGCGCCGCCTCCGACACGGGGACGTAGCGGGCCTCGGCGATCTCGTCCGGGTCGGGATGGGGCTGCCCGAGCAGGCGCGTGCGGTAGAAGAGCATGATCCAGTGCAGTCCCGTCTTCTGCCCCATCTTCCCGTGGACGCCGGCAAAGCGCAGGAGTTGCGCCTCTGCGCCGACCTCCTCGCGAATCTCGCGCAGCACGCCGTCCTCCGGCGTTTCGCCGAAGCGGAGGAACCCGCCGGGCAGAGACCACCGACCCGTATTGAGGCCGCGGCTTCCCTTCACGAGGAGCACGGCGCCGTCCTCGATGCAGATTCCCTCGACCACGACGCGAGGCATCGACGCGTGAACGGCGGCGCGAACGCGACTCGTCACGTCAGGCAGCAGACCGATGTCGTCCTTGCTCGGCCAGTGGCCGGGGTGTTCGGCGAGATCGGGGACGCAGAACCATGTCTCCTCTGCCGCATGAAGCGGAGCGATGCGCTCCACGGCGAACGGCACCTCGTCCGGCGTCGGGAGATCGAGCGCGCCGTCCCGCGAGACG
Source organism: Candidatus Bipolaricaulota bacterium (assembly GCA_041302485.1). Taxonomy (GTDB): domain Bacteria; phylum Bipolaricaulota; class Bipolaricaulia; order UBA7950; family UBA9294; genus CAIOGO01. The sequence goes on along the minus strand of JBFYRA010000021.1, from coordinate 2,985 downwards.
AGGTAGAGCCGTCCATCGGATTCCACGTAATAGCGCATGGCTTCACCGGCCGCATTGTATGCCCGCGCATCCCGCGCGGCGAGGTTGCGTGCCCGACGGGTCGTGTGCAGAATCCGCCGCGAGAGACGAAGGAGGCACCGTGTACGAGATCCTCGCGAAACGGCCGCTCGGACCAGCGATTCAGGAGTACGTCGTTCACGCACCGGACGTCGCGCGGGTCGGCAAGGCGGGTCAGTTCATCGTCCTGAGACTGCACGAGCGCGGCGAACGCATCCCGCTGACGATCGTCGACTGCGATCCCTCGACGGGGGGCGTCACCCTCGTCGTTCAAGAGATTGGCAAGAGCACGCGCGAGATGGGCGAGCATTTCCACCAGGGTGACAGCGTGCTCGACTTCGCCGGCCCGCTCGGGATTCCGTCCGAGATCGAGCGCCTCGGGACCGTCGTCTGCATCGGCGGCGGGCTGGGCATCGCGCCGCTGTACCCGATTGCGCGGGACCTCCAGCGCGCGGGCAACGTGGTGCTGGGGATCATCGGAGCGAGGAGCCACGATCTGCTCTTCTACGAAGACCGGATGGCGGCTGTCTGCGACGAGCTGCACGTCATGACGGACGACGGTTCGCGTGGAAAGAAGGGGTTCGTCAGTGATGCGCTACGCGAAATCCTCGCGTCGGGTCGCGCGATCGCCAGAGTCTGGGCAATCGGGCCGGCGATCATGATGAAGGTGTGCGCGCAGGTGACGAAGGAGTTCGGCGTGCCGACGACGGTCAGCCTCAACTCGATCATGATCGACGGGACCGGCATGTGCGGCGGGTGTCGCGTCGACGTCGGAGGCGCGACGAAGTTCGCCTGCGTCGACGGGCCCGAGTTCGATGGACACGCCGTCGACTTCGACCTCTTGATGTCGCGGCAGAAGTTCTACGCCGAAGAGGAGGCGTGCTCGATCGAGCGCTACCTCGCGGCGGGGAAGGGTGCGAAGGCGAGATGATCCGAGAAGAGCAAGTTCCGATGCGTGAGCAGTCCCCGGCGGACCGGGTCCACAACTTCGGCGAAGTTCCGCTCGGCTACAACGAGGCCGAGGCTGTCGAGGAAGCGGCGCGTTGCCTGCAGTGCCGCAACGCGCCCTGCGTCGCGGGATGTCCCGTGGGCATCGACATCCCGGGATTCATCCAGGCCGTGAAAGAGCGCGACGTCGCCCGGGCCGCCTTCATCATCAAGGCCTCGAACGCGCTTCCCGCCGTGTGCGGCCGCGTCTGTCCGCAGGAGACGCAGTGCCAGGGCGTCTGCACGCTCGCCAAGCGATTCGAGCCGGTGGCGATCGGGCGCCTCGAACGGTTCTGCGCCGACTGGGAGAGCGAGCACGACCCGTGCGACCCGGCGACGAAGCCCAGCACGGGGAAGCGCGTCGCCGTCATCGGCGCCGGGCCGGCAGGCCTCACCGCGGCCGGTGAGTTGCGCAAGGCCGGGCACCGCGTCACGGTGTTCGAGCTGCTTCACGTTGCGGGCGGCGTTCTCATGTACGGTATCCCCGAGTTCCGGCTCCCAAAAGACATCGTCCAGCGCGAGATCGACGGGCTGCGGCGCATCGGTGTCGAGATCGAGGTCAACAAGGTGATCGGCCGCGTGGCGACCGTCCACGAGATGCTCAAGGACGGATTCGACGCCGTGTTCATCGGGACTGGCGCCGGGCTGCCGCAATTCCTCGGCATCCCGGGCGAGGGCCTGAACGGCGTCTACTCGGCGAACGAGTTTCTCACCCGCACGAACCTCATGCGCGCCTACCGCTTCCCCGAGTACGACACGCCGGTCCGCGTCGGGCGCCGCGTCGTGACCGTCGGGGGCGGCAACGTGGCGATGGATTCCGCCCGAACGGCGTTGCGCCTCGGCGCCGAATCGATCGTCGTCTATCGCCGGAGCGAAGAGGAGCTACCGGCGCGGCGCGAGGAAGTGCACCACGCGAAGGAAGAGGGCGTCGAATTCCGGCTCTTGGCGAACCCGGTCGCCTTCCTCGGCGACAAGGGGCGAATCGCTGCCGTGCGCTGCCTGCGCATGGAGCTCGGCGAGCCCGACGCGAGCGGCCGCCGCCGTCCTGTGCCCGTCGCAGGTTCGGAGTTTGAGATCGAGGTGGACTCGGTTGTCGTTGCGATCGGGAACGGACCACACCCGCTCGTTCTCCAGACCACGCCGGGCCTCGAGCTGAATCGTTGGGGCAACATCGTCGCCGACCCGAAGACGGGAGCGACGTCGCTGCGCGGCGTCTACGCCGGCGGCGACATCGTGACCGGCGCAGCCACGGTCATCGAGGCGATGGGGGCCGGGAAACGGGCCGCGCAGGCGATCGACGCCTTCCTCTGTGACGCCCGTTCGTGACGGCTGTCCTCGCGTCTGGGGACTCCTGCCCACCTGCCTGGCGCGGACGTATGCCATGATTCCGTCACAGACAGCTAGCACCACCCGGTGCCGAACGAGTGGAGGGGCCTCGCCTCTTCACTCGTTCTTTTGTGGCTGAGCGCGAGGGACGAGATATGGACTGGAAGTCCTACTACGAGGCGGAGCGTCAGGCGCCCGGAGCACGTGAGGCGATTGCGGCGTGGCTCGCCGTAGACGAGAGAATCGTTTCAGCCGTCGCGCGGCGCGACGTGCTCTCGTTCCCCCACACGGCGCTGCGTCTCGCGGGACCTCTGCAGGCGCGCGTAGCTCGCGCCCTCACTGACGATCCCACGGTAGAGCGCGTCCTCGCGCTTGGCGTGCTGCACGCGAGCGGGCTCGACGCCTATCGGACGGCGCTCGACGAGCAGGCGACGCCCGCCGCGCGCGGCGCGGGGTTCTCGGCTGTCAGAGGAGCGTTCTTGCCGGCGGGCCGAGCCCTCGAGACGGCGTTCGGGCGGGTGCCGCAATGGGATGCGTCCGCGAGAAGCGACGAGGTCCGGCCGGATCAAGCCATGCTCAGAGCGGAGTTCTCGCTCGACACCTTCGCCGGCGTGC
>JBFYRA010000038.1:0-2664 GCA_041302485.1 Candidatus Bipolaricaulota bacterium | reverse complement strand
GAGCGGCAATCGTCAATGGGTCTCTATCGTGTTGTGCTGCCTAGGGCTGCCCCTTCTCGTGGGCGCCGGCATCCTCATCGTCACGGGCGCGAAAGGGATCGCCGCGTCTCTTGGACTCGATCCGTTCGTGATCGGGGCGACCATCGTGGCCGTCGGCACGTCGGCGCCGGAGCTGGCTACGACCCTCGTCGCCAAGATGCGCGGCCACGATGAGATCGGGCTCGGGAACATCCTCGGCAGCAACATCTTCAACGGCCTCTTCATCATCGCTCTCGCGGCGATGATTCGGCCGATCGTCGTCGACTGGAGAGAGACCACGACCGCGCTCGCTTTTGGCTTCGCCGCGCTGCTTCTCGTGCTGCCGCGTCGCGACGGCCTGATCCCACGCGTGCGAGGAGTCCTGCTCTTGGCGCTCTACGGCGCATACGTTGTAGCCGTTGTCGTGCTGCGCCCGTCGGGCTGACAGGAAGGCCCAGTGTGCTGGTCTCAGGCTTTCCCGTCTCGGGGCGCATGATCTGACCAAGCTTGCAGCGGGTGCAGCACGCTCTCGCGCAGGCAGCGCGTACCTGCTGCACTCAGTGGTCCGCGAGTCATGCGATGCCGTGTGTCTAGGATCAGCAAGGTTGCTCGCTCGCGGACGGACGCGGTGGCCCGAGGGTCACTGAAGGGGTGCGCGGGTCGGATTACGTGTCTTCGACCATGTACAGCTCGTTCGAGCAGACGAATCGGCTGAGGAACGTGCCGCAAGTCCACCACTGGGATGCATGGGCCCTCAGGGCCCGGTACTTCGCGTCGATCGTCTCCGCGGGGAGCGGCATCGAGTGCCACGTTCCGAGTCCGAGGAACGCGTCGAGCGGCTCCATCGTCAGCACGTTGCGAATCGGCGACGGCGTCGGCCAAGGATCCGGTGCGAACGAGTGGACGAGGTAGCAGCGAAGGGAGGGCGGGGCCAGATCTCCGTTCTTCCCCGCGGCGGCGACGGCGTGCCGCACGAACGTGTACCCGGCGCGATGGTCTTCATGTCGATCTTGAGGATGGGGCAGATAGACGATCGTCGGGCGGAATCCGCTGAGGATCATCTCCAGCTCTCCTGCCAAGGCTTCGCCGCAGTAGGCGCCTCCGGAATTCAGGGCAACGGCCGAGTACTTGGCGGCGCGGTTCGTGTACGGGCTACGGAACGGATTCAGTGCACTCCAGTGGGTCTCGAGAAGGGCCATGAGCCCGCGGTCTGGGTAGTTGAGGAAGATGGCGTTGGAAGGGGCGACGCCGAGCCGGCCGAGGGCGACGACGGCCTCCTTCTGGCGCCGCTGGCCGATCGCGCGGAACTCCGATGCAAACAGGAACGGGTTCATTGTCACGAGCCGCTGCCCGGCGACGTTCGCATCGCCGCTCGTGAGAAAAACCACCGAGACGGGAATGCCCTGCTCGCAGAAAGCGGCGATCGAGCTGCCTACGCCAAGGATGTCGTCGTCCGGATGGGGAGCGATGACGAGCACACGGTCGCCGCGCGAATCCTCGCGGGGGATCTCGCTTGGCAAGAGCCTGACAAACCAGAGAGGCGGGCTCTGCAGGAAGACGTAGATGCAGAGAAGGCCTAGTGCGGCGATCCAGACTCGGGGGCGGCGGACGAAGTGGGATGCGCTCCGCGTCCATGTCCTCTCCCGCGCCATGAGGTTTCGATCCTCCTTCTGGTGTGTCGCCGCACAGAGTATCGTGCCGTTGTGTCGAGGGCGTGGAGGCGGATCCAGGGAGAGCAAGCCGATCGGGCTCACTGATGTTCCGCAGCGGATCTGGCCGCCGGGTCGCCACGGCGCACGAGGTCCGCCGGCCAGCGCTAGAAGCAGCCGAGCTGGCAGTCGGTGATCCGCACGCCGGCGGCATCGGCGACGGAGCCGATGAGCAGGCGTGGCAGCCCGCGGCCGTCCGCCAGACGCCATGCCGCCGCGCACGACAATCGACCGCCCACACAGGCCGAGCACAACGCGGCCATGAGGTCCTCGGGGATCGTCGCAGGGATGCGGATCCAGCGCTTGTCTCCGTACTCCTCATAGCCGAACAGCCCAAGCTGGCAAGCTGACACTCGGATGCCCAAGCTGCCGGCGGTCTGGCCGACCGCGGCGACCGGTGCGGCGCAGTCGGCGGCAACTTGCATTGCGCGCACACACGGGATTCGGCTCCGTTCACGATACGCAGCGAGATGCGCGCGAACGTCGCTTGTCATGTCGCCGGTCACGGCTTCGTTCCCCACAACCTCTCGCCTTCGTCCCGCATGTAGACGGTGCGGGTCGGGTAGGCAAGGCGGATCTTCCGTTCCTCGAACGCGCGCAGGATCCCCAGGTTGATGGTCTGCTGGGCGTTCATGTACTCGGCGTAGTGCGCGGTGAGGACGAAGTACACCGTCTCGTACGTGACGACGGAGTCGGCGAACGACTTCAGGTGGCAGCGGTCGAAGCGGACGCTGGGAACCTTCTCGATCTCGGCCCTCACGACGGCAGGGACCTCCGCAAGCACGGCGGTCGGCGTGTCGTAGGCGAGCCCGAACGGGAACGCAATGCGGCGCTCGGCCATCTGGGCGTAGTTGCGGATTCGGCTGTCGAGGAGGTCGCCGTTCGCGAAGATCAGCAGTTCGCCGGAGAGGCTTCGGACGCGCGTTGTCTTGAGGCC
>JBFYRA010000122.1:0-4464 GCA_041302485.1 Candidatus Bipolaricaulota bacterium | reverse complement strand
GGCGCGACCGCAGTCAGCGCAGCGACGTCCTGGCCGGTCGAGGTGTCGGTGCCCTGGACGAAGATCGGATGGAAGCCGTTGCCGAGGAGTCGATTGAGACGCGCGAGAACGGCCGCGTCCTCGACCTCGGCGAGGCTGATGTAGTCAGCGTCGAGCCGGCCAAGGAGGTCGGCGACGGCCTTGAGGTGTGTCTGCGCCGACGCAGGATCGCGATGCGGCGATCCGTCGGGATCGTTCTCGCCGTCGAACAGCCACTCGGCGTTGTATGCGACGACGCGGAACGTCGACGATGCTGGCGGTGACGGCGGAAGGGTCGACGGCGCCGGCGCGCAGCCGGTGAGGACGAAGAGCAGTATCAGAACTGCGAGAGCTCGCCGCAGCATCCTTCTCACCCCGCGGGAGTGTAGAAGGAACCACGAGAAAGGGCAAGGATCTAGTGCACACAAGCAGAGACACGTAGACTAGAGACAACAGGTGTGCGGGAAAGAGGCAGGGAGTCGTCGACGATCGGTTCGCGCACGGCAGGCTCTTGCTGCATCCGTGTCGCGCGCGGACAGCACGTCGTTCTCGAACTGGAGAAGGATTCCGCCGCGATCGGTCCGTCGATCCGGCGACTCGAGGAGGAGAACGTGCCGTCGCACGGGCGCGTGATCGACGGGAGCTGCGCCCCGCCTACGAGATCACCTCTGACGAGACGATGGAGTCCTGCGTTCCGGTCCTGGTGGCGGCATCAGGGCGCCGCGGGTCGTCGCGCCTGCGCGAGCAGTCCGTCGAGCGCGTCGCGGTCGAAGTAGCGGCCGCGCAGGAACACGCCTTCGATCTCGCGCGCGTGGCGGACGTCCGCGAGAGGGTTGGCGCGCAGGAGGATCATCGATGCGGTCTTCCCTGCGGCGACCGTCCCCAGACGTCCGTCGAGTCCGAGCCACTGTGCCGGCACGAGGGTCGCGCTGCGCAGGATGTCCGCCGCAGGAATCCCCGCGTCCTGCCAGATCGCCATCTCGTCGTGCACGGAGAAGCCGGGTAGGATGCCCGGGACGGAGAGATCCGTGCCGACCAGGAGTGGGATTCCGGCCTTGTAGAGTTCGACGACGAGTCCGGCCCACGTCTCCCAGACAAACGCCGGGAGATCGGATTGCCCGGCCCAGAGGGTTTGCCACGTGCCGAGAAGGGCCGGCGAGGCGTACTCGCTCCCAGAGAACGTCCCGGACTGGAAGGCCCGCGTCTGCATCCCGACCTTGAACACGACGACGGTCGGGCAGACGTTGAGTCCGCTTGCGCGCAGATCGTCGAGCGCCGCGCGCAAGACGCCCGGATCGATCTCCGCGAGGCGCAGGAAGTAGCCGACGTCTGTCCCCATGCCGGCGTAGTAAGGCTTGACGGGGGCGCCGAGGAGTCGGCCCACAAGTTTGTCGAATCCGAAGAAGTGCTCGGCAGAGTCGAGGCCGGCAGCGGCGGCAGCCTCGATGGTGATGGAGTCGGGCACATGGCCGGCGACCTTGAGCCCCAACCTGTGCGCCTCGTCGACGATCGCGAGGAAGACGTCGGCGTCGAGGCGCGAGTAGACCTTGACATAATTCACGCCGGCGGTCGCCTGATCGCGAACAGCTTCGCGAGCTGCCTCTGGTGCAGCGATGCCGCGGGAAATCCCCGGAATGATGGGTGGGGCGCCGTCAAGAATCGTCCCAGCGGTTCGCAGCTCGGGTCCGAGGAGCGAGCCGTCGCAGAGGTTGTCGCGGATTGGCAGAACGAGCTCGTTGGCCATCCCTGTGTCACGGACGAGCGTGATGCCGTTGGCGATCATGAGTTGGCCGAAGGTCTCCCGGTCGAAGTAGTGGGCGTGGGCATCACAAAGGCCGGGCATGACGTAGAGGCCTCGTGCGTCGATGACGATGGCGTCCTCAGGGACAGCGACGTCGTCGACGGCTCCGACGCGCTCGATCCGATCGCCGACGACGATGACCGTCTGTTCGGGAATCTCGACGCCGGTCTCGATGTCGATGACGGTCACGCCGACGATCGCGTAGGAGCTTCCTCTGGCCGGCACGAAGGCCGCCATCGCAAGAAGCGGAGCCACGGCCCACATGGTCGCACGCATGACAGCACCTCCTGCGCGAGTGTAGCCTCTCCGCGTCGCGGCGGTGTGGCGTTGCGGGTGGGATTCGACACCGAGCAACGAGGGGATATAGTCTGGGGCAACCAAACGGAACTGATGGAAGGGACGGCGGTGTCGATGACGCGGGTCAAGAAAGAGAAGCGGCCGACGGTGATCGTACGTCTGGCGTGGAAGCTCGGCTGGAAGCCCGGGCACGTGATGCAGGAAGCCCTCGGCTGGGTCGAGACGCTGGTCGTCGCCGCCGCGTTGGCGGCGCTCATCATGACGTTCATCACAGTGAGGATGCACGTTCCGACGGGGTCCATGATTCCAACGATCGAGCTGCGGGACTCGTTCTTCGTCGACCGGATCACGTACTTCTTCCGATCGCCGAAACCAGGTGACATCGTGGTCTTCCGCCAGGGCGAGATCGCCGTGCGCGGGATCGAGCCCAACTCGATCGCCGCCGGCGCGCGGGTGCCGGCAGTCGGAAAGGTTGCGTTTGTGAATGGAAAGGCCGTGCGCACGGTGGCGGAGGCGGACCAAATGCTGGCCGGTCTGGCGGATGGGACGGTCGTTCGGATCCAGACGACGAGCGGGGCGTTCGGCCTCGGGCCGAAGTCCGCGACGACGACGCTCGCGAGTCTGGGAGTGATCGTGAAGGACGCCCCGACGAGGTACGTCAAGCGACTGATCGCTGTGGGCGGCCAGACCGTCCAGATCCGCGACGGAAAGGTGTGGGTCGACGGAGCCGCGCTCACAGGTCCGCTTTTCAGCCGGACGTACACGGCGACGGGGGCCTACGGGATCGAGCCGACGCTCGTTCCGCAGGGAAAGATGTTCATGCTCGGGGACAACTCGAGCGATTCGTTCGACTCACGCTACTGGGGCTTCGTCGACAAGAAGGCGGTCATCGGCGTGCCGTACCTGCGCGTCTGGCCGCTGAACCGGTTTGGACCTATGTAGGGCTGCTTGGCTCGTGGAGCCAAGCAGCTTGGGAGTTCGGCTTGCGCCGAACTCCTGGCTCACGTGGAACGTAGGGGGCGAGTCGCTAGGGGGAGCTCGGCTTGCGCCGAACTCTTGGCTCACGTGGAACGTAAGGGGCGAGTCGCTGGGGGGAGTTCGGCTTGCGCCGAACTCCTGGCCGGGTGCCCAGTCTGGGGCCGAGTAGCCAAGCAGCTCGGGCGTGCGGCCCGCGCCGAGCTCCTGGTGGGCCGGGCTGGAGGTGGCGCGTGCTCTGGCTTGCGACGCCGAAGAGATGGCTCTTGTGGGACTACGACGTGCGCGACGTTTTCGGGCGGCACATCGGCGACGTTCGGGTCCTGCCCTGGCGCGCGGCGGGGACGATGCTCGTCGAGGGGATGAGGCTCGATGCTTCGCGCCGCGGGGTCTTCGTCGGCCCCATTGTCCTCACCGGGCCGTCGGGCGAAGTCGCCCGTGCGACCCGAATCGGCCTGTTCACGCGACGGGTCGCGCTGGAGTTCGACGGGCGATCGCTCGTCCTCCGCTCGGCGTCCGTCTGGTCTCGCGAGATGCACCTCATGGAAGGAGAGGTGACCATCGGGACGGCGGTACCGGAAGGCTTGTTCAGCAGGCGGGCGCAGGTCGAGCTCCCGGATTCTCTGCCCGTGGACGTGCGGCTGTTCGTGGTCTGGCTTGTGCTCTACACCTGGAAGGCGCAGCAGAACGCGTCGCCTTCCTTCTCCGGCGCAGTTCGCGTTGCGCCGATGGAAGGGTGACCGTGCACGAGAACTCTGTCCGGGTCTATCTTCAAGGGCTGGACGAAGGGACGCGGGCGGTTGTCCTCGCACTGCGCGCGGCGGTCCGCGAGATCGTTCCCGATGTCGAGGAGACCGTACTCTGGGGCGGGCTCTCGTATCACTCCCCGTGGATCGGTGGGCGAGTGAAGGGCGCAGTGTGCCAGATGACGGCGAGGGGAGGCGACGTCCGGCTCGAGTTCATCCACGGGATTCGGCTTGCCGATCCGGCCGGGCTCCTGCGCGGCGATCGCCTCTCGAAACGCTACGTCCCGATGCGATCGCCGGCCGACGCAGGCAGGCCCGAGATCTTCGATCTGATTCGCGCTGCGGCGGAGATCGACTTCCCCGTGCAGCGGAAGAGCGACCTGGTGAAGTGAGTGCGGGAAGAGACGCGCGGGTGACAGACGACCGGACAGACGAGCAGGAGATCGAGTTCCGCGCGGAAACACCATCGCCGTCGACGGCCTGCAGATGATCTGGGTCGCGCGCGAGGCGCAGGCCGCCGCGACCGAGACGGGCGACGAGGGATAGAAAACTGGAGGAAGCGATGTCCGAGTTCCAGCCGAAAGAGGGACCGCGCTACGTCGGTAAGACCATCCCCGTGCACGTCGA
>JBFYRA010000112.1:0-6153 GCA_041302485.1 Candidatus Bipolaricaulota bacterium | reverse complement strand
TCGAGCAGACGCTCGACAATCTCGCGCACCTCGCGGAGATCGGCGGCTCGGTGGTGCGCGACGCCAGCGGGGATGAAGTCGAGCACCCACGAGGACGGGCGCACGAGCACGATCTCCGCGATGCCGGCCGCATGGGCGGCGAGAAGGTCCAGGTGCGCGTCGCCAATCGAGATCGCTTCCGTCGCCGCGGCGCCGAGGCGCTTGAGCGCGATGCGAAACAGCGTCGGATCTGGCTTCGTCGGCCCGTCGTCTCGCGTCAGGCAGAGGTCGAACGCGAGCGGGAAGCGACGCAACATCGCGTCGGCGCTGGCGCGCGAGTTGTTCGTGACCAGAGCACAGCGCACGCCTCGCGCTCGAAGCGCAGCGAGAAGCTCGACGGCCCCCGGGACGAGTTCACCGCTGGCGGCGCCGCGCGCCTCGGCATCGAGCAGCGCCTCCAGCCCTCTCGCGCGAGCGTCGGGGGCAAGTTCCGTGATCTGCTCCAAGATCCCGCGGCCGTCGCGCTCAAGGCCCAGATCGCGCCGGACGGCGGCAAGGTCGATCATCGAATCGAACACGGTGCCGTCCATATCGAGCAACGCGACGCGGAGTCGAGTCACTGTGAGTCCCCCCCGGCAGGCGGCGGTGCCTGCTGCGCCGGCGGCGCCTGCGGCTCGGATGGCGTCTATGGCGTGTCGTTCACGTGCAGCTTGATCTGGTCGGAGTACTTGTTCCCCTGGGCGTCCGTCACGGTGAGGGTCACGAGGACCTCTTCGCCGCTTGGGAATCCAGTCGTCGGCGCGAAGTAGACCGGCGTCGGAGAGCGCGGATCGAGGAACTCGCCGCGCGTCGCGGCCCAGGCGAACCGGATCGACGAGCAGACGGGGAGAGGAACCGTCGAGTAGAGCTGAATGAACGAGCACTCGTCGACGCAGGCCGGCCCGTTTCGGTTGATCCTCGGTCGATCGTCACAGACCGGTGCAGCGCAGGCGTGCTCGCACGTCGCGACACCGCACGCAGCATTGCCGCATGTGGCGTGTCCACACGCCGGGTGGCCGCACGGGGTGTGGCTGGCCACTGCGTGGCTTGCCACTGCGTGGCTCGCCACCGAGTGGCTGGCATTGGAGGTTCGGCAGACAGGGCAGCTTGGGCGTCCGCACGCCATCAGCGGACCGCAAGGAGCCTCCGCGCATGGAGCCTGGGGAGACCCGCAGCCTCCGGCGAGAGCCACCGTCGGCACGGCCGGCGCGGGCGCCGGTGCGATCAAAGAGACGGTTGTCGTCAGCTGTGTCGAGCAGGACGCGCAGGGTGCGATCGCGGAGGCCATGGCGGGCACAGCCCGCGGAGCCGACATGACCGCCGTCGAGGCCACAGTCGTCGAGGATGCTCCGACCGTGGTGTCGTGCCAGTAGGACGTCGCGGCTGGGGTTGGCGCAGCGCCGTTCGACGCAAGGGCGGGCGCGGCAGCCGTCGGGTCGGTCGCCGGAATGCCTAGAAGAAGGACAATCGCAAGTCCGGCAACGGCCGCACCAAGGAGCCACGTGACGAACGTGTTGGTCATCGCAGGCGCACCTCCACGCGCAGCCCCCTCCCTCTCCCGTCGAGGCTACACGCGAAGCAGCCAAAAGTCAATCCAGGTATGCGTGAGCGTGATGTGCGTCACCCATGAGCCGTGGAGCCGTTGGGCTCGGCGTGCCACAGCCTCTGCATCTCGTCGTTCGACGCGAGCAACTCGTCGAGGGTGCCCGCCGCGTCGAGGCGGCCGTCCTTGAGGACGAGGATGCGATCCGCGCGACGCAAGACGGGCCGGCGATGCGAGACGACGAGCCACGTCCGGTCGCGCAGCGCGAAGGCGCGGTCCCAGAGCACTATCTCCGTCTCGACATCGAGGGCGCTGGAGATGTCGTCGAGGACGAGAAGATCGGAACTGGCAACGAACATGCGTGCAGCGGCCGCGCGTTGCCGCTGCCCGCCGGAGAGCTTCACTCCACGCGGACCGACAACCGTCTCGAGGCCGTTGTCGAACCGCGTGACATCGTCTTCGAGGACCGCAAGGCGGACCGAGCGGTCAAGGCCATCGTCGGCGACGTCCCGACCGAGGACGAGGTTGTCGCGCAGGCTCTCGCTGAAGAGCTGGGGAACCTGCGGCGTGTAGGCGCAGCGCGGCGGGACAAAGAACGATGCCGGATCGACGACCGGTCGATCGTTCCACAGGATTCGCCCTTCGTCGATCGGGAGGAGACCGAGGATGCCGCGCAGGAGCGTCGACTTGCCGGAGCCGATCCGTCCGGTCACGACGACAAACTCTCCCCGCGCGATGGAGAGCGAGATGGCGTCAAGCGAGAACCCACCGGCGCGCGCCGACCGCACGGTCAGTCCCTCGACCGCGAGCCGCTCGAGCGGAGCGCGGTCACGCGCTGGCGACTCGACGTCCGGCAGGGGGCCTGCGAGGAAGATCGGGTGGTGCGCCACGACGTCGGCCCTCGTCCCCTCGATCAGAGCCGCCATCCGCTCGACGGAGACCTTGGCCTGTTGGAAGTGAACGAGGAAGTCCCCGAACGCGGCGATGACCTCCGTCAGGACGCCGACGTAGGTGACGAAGAGGGCGAAGTCGCCGACGGTGAACGTTCCCGTGCGGAGGCCGTCGGCGGCAGCGAGCAGGATCAGTCCCGTACACAGCGTGGCTGCGTTCCAAAAGAAGGAGTGGAAGGACTGAGACAGGAGCTGGTCTCGCACGGCAGCACGCAACCGCACGCGGTTCAACGCCTCGATGTGGGCAACGACGTGCTCTTCGGCGCCGGCAAGCTGGATCGCCTGGACGCCGTCCATCGCTTCTCCGATCGCCCCGGTGACCCGCTCCGTGGCGGTGCGGTTCGCTTCCCGGAAGCGGCGAACGTGCTTCGAGACCGCGCGGGCTCCAATCAGGACGAGGACGAGGGGGAGGACGACGATCGCCGTCACTCGCGCGTCGATGCTCAACAGGATCGCCAGGGCGGCGATGCTGTACGGCACGAACGAGAACTGGTCGATGAGCCAGGAGAGGAGGTTCTCGACGACGTCGACGTCGTCGCGCACGGTGTTGAGTGCTTCGCCCACGGGCCCGGGGAGCGCGCGGGCGCCGGGCTTGGCGAACACCGCGGCGAGCAAGTTGCGTTGCAGGAGGACGCGGATCGAGAAGCGATGACGGATGTCAATCAGAGCGCCGACGAGGAGCGAGACAATCCGTACCAGGCCAGCGGCCACGACGAGCACGACAATCGATGTCAAGTTCAGCCCCGCGGCAGCGTTTCCCGTGATGAGGTCGAAGAAGAGCTTGGCCACATACCCCGCGCCGAGCTCGGCCAGCATGATGGCCGCCCACGCCACGGCGTTCACGGTGTAGAGCCATGGGCGGTAGCGAATGAGATGCACGAAGGCCGCAATCGCGTTCATACCAGGACCTCCTCCATCCCCGTCTCGAGCAGGCGCGACAGGCGCGAGTTGCGGTCGCGAGCAAGGGTCTCGCGTTCGCCGAACTCGAGCACCTGTCCGTTTTCGAGAATCGCGATGCGATCGGCGCGTCGGATCGTTGACAGCCGGTGGGCGATGATGATCGCCGTGCGCCCGGCAAGCAGCCGATCCACGGCACGTTCGAGCAGCGCTTCCGTCGCCGGGTCGAGACGCGACGACGCCTCGTCGAGAATGACCACTCCGGGATTGGCGAGAAAGGCTCTCGCCAACGCGAGAAGCTGGGCCTGTCCGGCCGAGAGTCCTGCGTCCGACGTGCCGACGGTCGTGTCGAGGCCGTTCGGGAGCGCGAGGACCCAGTCGCGTAATCCGAGCTCTCCGAGTGCGGCAAGAATCCGCTCGTCGGACACCGCTGGGTCGAACAGGCGGACATTCTCACGCACAGAGGCGCGGAAGAGCTGGACATCTTGCGACACCATTCGTACGCGACGCCGGAGGAGCGCGAGCGGGACGTCCGAGACCGGCGGCTCTCCAACGCGCACGGTTCCGCTTTGGCAGTCGTAGAGGCGGGTCACGAGGCGCGCAAGCGTCGTCTTTCCGCTCCCCGTCCTGCCCAACAGCCCGAGGGTGGTTCCAGCCGGGATCGCGAGGCGGATGTCGCGCAGGGCGACAGCGGGCTCCGCCGTCTCCTGGGGGGAATCCCCATCACGCAGCGAGGCCCCATAGGCGAAGGTCACGCCGTCGAACGTGATCGAGAGCGCGCCGGCCGGCAGTGGCGTCGTGCCCTCATCGCGCAGCGCCGATGCGGTGCCGAGCATCGTCTGGATGCGACGGATCCCGGCCTCGGCGCGCTGGAGATCCGTGAGCTGCTGACGCATTTCGGAGATCGGACCGCGGAGCAGTTCTGTGTAGTGGAAGATCAGGTACACGGTGCCGAGCGTGATGGCCGAGGCCCGCCACAGCGTGGCGCCGACGCTGAACGCAATGGCATGCCCGGCGGTGAAGAGGGCAATGTTCGCCATCCACATCGCGAAGCCGGCAAGTCCGGAGCGCAGACGAAGCGGGTACAGACGTCGGCACAGCTCGAAGAATCGGCGGAGCGTGTAGCCGACCGCTCCGTTGGCGCGAAGGTCCTCGGTCCCCCCGAGCCGCTCGCCAACGAAGCCGAAGAACTCGGCAGTCTGCTTCCGATAGGCCGTCCAGTGAGGAACGGCGACGGCCCGGATCTTCCCCAAGACCCACACGGTGGCGACGGCGAAGGCCAGGATCGGCAGCCCGATGCGCCAGTCCTCGCGGAACAGGAGGCCGATGATCCCTGCCACCAGGAGCGCGTTGCCGAGGATGTCGATCGTGAAGCGGGAGAAGAAGTTCGACAAAGTGGCGACGTCGCCGTCGATGCGCTCGATGAGTTGCCCGGGGGTGTGCTCCTTGTGGAATGTGGCGTCGAGCGCGAGCGCGTGGCGCAACAGGTCGAGGCGCAACGCGTTGGTTGCCGACCAGGCGACGGTCTCGCCGACGTAGGTCGCCGCCACCGAGAGCAACTGCGCGAGCACGGCGATGCCGAAAAAGAGGAGCGCGTCGCGGATCAGCAACGCTCGCTCGCCGCCCCCCACTGCCGTGTCGATGAACTGCCTCAGGATCTGGGGGTTTGCCAGGCGAAGACCGATCGTCACAAGGACGAGAGCGGCGAGCGCGGCAACCCATCGAACCTGAGGCCGCAGGTAGCGGCCGAGCAGGTTCAATCCATCACGCAGCGGGAGTTTCATCTCACTTCTCCAACGATTGCGTCGTGAGGTCACGGCCTGCTCGCAACTCCTTCTCGAACAGGATGCGCTCGCGATCGACGTGCATGCCGGCTCGCTCGTACAGGCGGACCGCGCCGGTGAGGCTGGATCCGTCGACCCCGAGAGCGACGCGATGCTTGCCGCGGCGCCCAAGCTCTCGGAACGAGTGGTGCAACAGGGCCAGCGCGATCCCGCGGCGGCGCCATGGCCGAATCACGCCGAGCGTGTTCACGTAGCCAAGCTCGGGATCCTCGGGTTCCATCGCCGAGCACAACGAGACGCCGACGATGTCGGCGCCGGACGTCGCGAGGAACCAGAGGTCGGCGTCGAACGACTTCTCCTCGGCGATGACGTGGCGCCAGTCGGCGATCGCGTTCTCAAGCGGTGACTCGACATAGCCCCAATGGTCGCGGAACGCCGAGCGGATGGCTTCGACGGTCGGGACGAGATCGCGGTCGACGTCGAACGTCCGCAGGGTGACTCCGGCGGGCCAGACGGGTTCGGGGACGGCCCCATCGAGCTCAGTCTTCATCTGGTAGCTGCGACGAATCGCAACGTACCCGACCGGCGTCAGCAGCTTGAGTCCGGAGTCGTCGCGGGTTGAGATCATCTGGCGCAGACTGACGCGCGCGTCGGCGGGAGCCTGCTCGACCGCGAGGCGGCCGCGCTCTTCCTGCCAAGCGATGAGCGCTGAGCCAATCCCACGGCCTCGGTGTGCGGGATCGACGCAGCCCCACGCCCAGACGCGGACGTGCGGCGGGTCGATGTCCCAGACTTCGGCGTAGCCCGCCGGCCGTCCCGTCGAACCAACGGCGACGCGGGTGTCGCGGTCCAGGTTGAAGCCCGGCGTGCGCCACTCGGTCAACAGGTTGTCAGCATCGTGCTGCCGAACACCGAGAACGCGCTCGGAGTCGGCGTTGAAGATTGCGGTGAGGGCTTCGGC
>JBFYRA010000077.1:0-19663 GCA_041302485.1 Candidatus Bipolaricaulota bacterium | reverse complement strand
GATTCCTTGCGAGTAGCGATGGGCACCGCGCCGCGCGTCTCCGGCGGCGAAGATGCCCCGCACACTGCTCTGCAACTGCTCGTCTGTGACGATGGTGCCTCCATCGAGTTCGACGGTTCCGCGCAAGAAGTCGGTCTGCGGAACGTGACCGATGTTGACGAACACGGCGTCCGCGGCCATGTCGTCGATCGAGCCCGTGTCCAGCCGCACGAGGCGGATCGCCGAAACGGACGTCTCCCCGACGATTGCCACGACCGTCCGGTTCCAGAGAAACCTCACCTTGGGATGCTCCTCGGCACGCCGGCGCATCAAAGCGGACGCGCGCACGGCGCGCGGGTCGTCCTCCGGATGGCGCACAACGATCGAGACCTGCGCCGCGAACCGAGTCAAGAAGAGGGCCTCAGCGATGGCCGAATCCCCTGCGCCGACGACGACGATGTGGCCGTCGCGAAAGAAGTACCCGTCGCACGTCGCGCAGTAGGACACGCCGCGCCCCTTGAGCCGCGCGGCCCCTTCGACATCAAGCTCGCGAGGCCGCGAACCGGGACAGACGATGACCGCGCGGGCCTCTACGGCTCCTCGTCTTACGACCACGCGATGTGTCGCCTCGCCGGGCTCGATGCGGACGACCTCATCCTGAACGATCTCTGCTCCCAGTCGCTCGGCCTGCTGGCGCAGCTGGAGCATGAGCGCGGGGGCGGAAACCGGCTCACCGGTCCCGGGCCAGTTCTCGATCAGGTCGGTCTCGTTTAGCTGCCCGCCCGGGACGGCTTTCTCGATGAGCAACGGCGCTCGCAGTGCGCGGCCGGCGTAGACGGCGGCCGTCAGCCCCGCCGGTCCGGCGCCGACGATCGCTACGTCGCGGACGGAGGAAATTCCTCTCATGATCGTGATTATCGGGAAAGCCCTACGAAACGTCAAAAGGCTCGACCGAGAGCGTGCCCTTGGCCTGCTCGATGACCTGATCGATCCGGAGTCGCGCGGCGTCGAGATCCTTCTTCGCGGCCGCGGCGAGCGCGAGACCCTCCTCGAACAGCCCGATGGCCTCGTCGAGCGGCAGCTCGCCACGCTCGAGCCGGGCCGTGATCTCTTCCAGTTTCGCGAGTGCCTCTTCAATCTTCATGTCTCCGTCACCTCTTCGACGCGGGAGCGCAGCCGCCCTGCAGCGAGCACCGTCTCGATTTCGCACCCCGGAGCCGCCTCCGACGCGCTGCGCAAAGGAACGTTGCTGCCGACCACGTGCGTGATCGAGTATCCGCGTTCGAGCGGTCGTCGCGGATCGGTCAGCTTGAGGACCTCCTCGGCGTGATGGAGCCGCTCGATCAACGGATCTGCAGCCGCACGGCGGAATCCAAGCAGCCGCGTCACGTGAACGTCGAGCTTCTGCTCGCGCGTCTCGATGAGACGACGCGGCTCCCGAACGAGCGACGCCCGCAGCGATGATCGGAACGCGCGCTCCGCGGCCGTGCGCCGCGCGGTCACGGCGCTCTCCAACCGTCCGGCCGTGCGCTGCAGCGAGTCGGCGATCTCGGCTCGATCGGGCGTCACGAGTTCGGCGGCGGCCGACGGCGTCGGCGCCCGCACGTCGGCGACGAAGTCGGTGATCGAGACGTCGACGTCGTGGCCGACTGCCGAGATCACGGGAATCGGGCTTGCGTAGACGGCGCGCGCCAGGCGCTCGTCGTTGAACGCTGCGAGGTCCTCGGCGGCGCCGCCGCCGCGGCCGAGAATCACAAGATCGAGCGGCGCTCCGTCGTCCGTGAAGCTTCCGGCTCGCCCGAGCGCCGCCACGAGCTCGGCCGGCGCCGCGTCGCCCTGTACAGACGAAGGGAACAAGAACACGCGCGCGATCGGCCAGCGCCGTCCGAGCACGGCGAGGATGTCGTGCAGCGCGGCGCCGGTGGGCGACGTGACGACGCCGATTCGCTCGGGAAACGTCGGGAGCCGTCGCTTGTGCGCCGGATCGAATAGCCCCTCGAGGCGCAGTTTCTCTTTCAGCCGCTCGAACGCTGCGTGAAGAAGTCCCGAGCCGACGGGCTGGACGAGGGACGCGACGAACTGGTAGCGACCGCGCGGTTCGTAGACGGTGGCACGGCCGAACACGAGGACAACCATTCCCTGTTCGATCGGCGCGAGAACCGGAGCGCGTCCACGGAAGCGAACGATGTCGATCTCCGATTCGGAGTCCTTGAGCGAGAAGTAGAGGTGGCCGGAGGCGGCGCGCGAGACGCCCGCAACCTCGCCTTTCATCCACACCTCGCCGAGCCCGCTCTCCAACAGGCCTCGTGCCTCGCGATTGAGCTCCGATACGGTGTACACGCGCTGGTCGTTCATCGGTGGACGAGTGTACCCGCGCCGTGCGGCGGAGCGGAAGCGACGAGCAAACCTTGAAGACGAGCGAGGTTGCCGTTATAGTCCGCGTATGTCTTGCGGCATTGAGGGCCGGTTTCCCGTCACGATGCGCCTCAAGAGACAAAGGGATATCCTTCGCGTCTTCCGAAGCGGTCGAACGATGACGGGACCGTGGCTGTCTTTGCACGTCCTGCCATGCGAGAACGGCCCTCGGCTGGGGATCGTGGTCTCGCGCCGCTACGGCTCGGCTGTCGAGCGCAACCGCGCGAAGCGCAGGATCCGCGAGGCGTTCCGACGCTGTGCGAAGGATCTTCCGAGCGTCGATGTCATCGTGCGGCCGCAAGCCGGGTGCCGCGAGGCGACTGTGGATGGGATCGCACAGTTCTTTTTGGATGGCGTGGAGCTGATGATGAAACGGGAGGGTCGCCCATGAACCAGGACGTCGTCTACCTGACCAAGGAAGGCAACGCGCTGATGCAGCAGGAGCTCGAGAAGGCCGAGAAAATCCTCTACGAAGAGATTCCGGAGAAGCTCAAGGCCTCGAAGCTGAACGGCGGAGACCTTCGCGAGAACAAAGAGTACATGTACCTCCAGAGCCAGCAGGAGTATTACGAACGCGAGGTGCGGAGGCTGCAGTCGATTCTCGAGAAGGCCGAGATCCTGCCGGAAGAGAGCATCTCGACCGACGTCATCGGTCTCGGGACGCGATTCATCCTCCAGGACCTGACGCTCAAGGAGAGCGGCTCCTTCACGCTCGTGAGTCCGGCCGAAGTTGACCTCGAGAGCGGTAAGATCTCGGTCGCTTCGCCGGTCGGACGCATTCTGCTCGGAAAGAAAGAAGGCGACCAGGTCAGCGCGAAGCTCCCCTGGGGCACGTCTCGCTTCCGCGTCATCGCGATCAACCGGTAGGCTGACGATGACCGACGATCTCGTGCGGGCGCGTCTCGACAAGGTCGACGAGCTGCGGCGCCGCAACGTCGATCCATACCCCGCCAGCCTCCCCGAGACCGAGCGGGTGTCGGGCGTACTCGGACGCCATGCCGGTCTCTTGCCCGATCAGCACTCCGGCGAACACGCGACCGTCGCCGGGCGGCTCATGGCGTTGCGCACGATGGGCAAGGCCTCGTTCCTCGATCTCCGCGACGGGACGGGCAAGATCCAGGTCCACGCCGCGGTCGACCGCATGGGCCAGGAGGCCTACGGCAACCTCCTCCAGCTCGATGTGGGCGACTTCCTCGCCGTGGCGGGCGAGGTCTTCCGAACCAAGCGTGGCGAGCTCACGATTGCCGCCGAGACGTGGACGTTCCTCGCCAAAGCCGTCCGCCCGCTGCCCGAGAAGTGGCACGGGCTCAAAGACGTCGAGCTCCGCTACCGCCACCGCTCGCTCGATCTCCTCGCGAACGAGGTGACTCGCGACCGGTTCGTTCGCCGTGCCAAGATGATGGCGACCCTTCGCGCGGAGCTTGCGTCGCTCGGCTACATCGAGATCGAGACTCCGTCGCTGCATCCGATCCCGGGCGGCACGTCGGCGCGACCGTTCATGACGCACCACAACGCGCTCGACACCGATTTCTACCTGCGCATCGCGCTCGAGCTCTACCTCAAACGAGCGCTCATCGGCGGAATCGACCGCGTGTTCGAGATGGGCAAGTGCTACCGCAACGAGGGCCTGTCGACGAAGCACAACCCCGAGTTCACGATGCTCGAGTTGTACGAGGCGTACACCGACTACGAAGGCATGATGCGCCTGGCCGAATCGCTCGTCACGGCCGTGTTGCGGGCGACCGCGGGCACGCTGGTCGTCGAGTACCAGGGACAGGCGCTTGACTTCACGCCTCCCTGGCGCCGCTGGCCGATGCTCGACGCGATTGCCGAGACGGCCGGCATCGAACTCGGATCCCTCACGGCAGCCGAGATCGTCGCTGCGGCGAAGGCCAAGGGTATCGGTCTTCCGAGCTTGTCGCGCACGCAACTGATCGACCACCTGTTCGACCGGTTCGTCGAGCCGACGCTTGTGCAGCCGACGTTCATCACCGACTACCCGGTCGAGATCTCGCCGCTCGCCAAGCGTCGCGTCGATGCGCCGCACCTCGCGGAACGGTTCGAGCTGTTCGTGATGCACATGGAGATCGCCAACGCGTTCTCCGAGCTGAACGATCCGGTCGACCAACGGGCTCGGTTCGAGGCGCAGGAAGTGCTGCGCGCCGCCGGGGATGAGGAAGCGCAGCGAATCGATGAGGAGTTCCTGTTCGCGATGGAACACGGGATGCCTCCGACCGGCGGCATGGGCGTCGGCCTCGACCGGCTCGCGATGTTGATCAGCGATGCCGCATCCATCCGCGACGTGATCCTCTTCCCGACCCTCAAGCGGAGGGACGAGGCGTGACGGTCCGAAGCCGCCTGGCGGACCGATTCGACGGATTCGCCGACTCGATCCACGAATGGGACGAACGCGCGACGCAGGCGATCAGCGACGCGCCGTTCCTGCGGCGGATTCCCCGCGTGTTCGTTGCCGCGACGTACCTCGGCGACGGCTACATCTGGCTCGGTCTTGCGCTAGGGCTCCTCGCGTTCGGCGGCCCGAGCGGCCGCTGGAACGTCCTTGCCGGGTTTCTCATCACCGTCGCTAATCTGATTCTCGTCCGGCTCCTGAAGTATCTCTTCTCGCGAGAACGTCCAGAGGATGCGGTGGAAGAGATGCGTGGACGACTCAAGGATGCGTATTCGTTCCCGTCGGGGCACGCCACGACGTCGTTCGGACTTGCATGGCTCGTGGCAGCGTCGTACCCGAATCCAGCCATCCAGGCGGTCGTGTACATCGCGGCGAGCGTCATCGCACTGTCGCGAGTTGTCCTTCGCGAGCACTACCTGTCGGACGTCGTCGCGGGAGCAACGCTGGGAACCTTCGTTGCCGTATGTATTCTGCGCGTGTTCCGTTGAGCGGCGTTTTGACACGCCTGCGGGGCGTTGCTTAGAATCCAGGTCCTTCGACCTCAGGCGAGACCAAGGAGCGATCGATGAAACACCACTTCTCGAGCCGCGCTGCCGGCGCGAAGCGATCCGCCATTCGCGAACTTCTCAAGCTGACAGAACAGCCGGACATCATCTCGTTCGGCGGCGGACTCCCAGCGCCGGAGACGTTCCCGCACCTAGAGTTGGCGAAGATCGCCGAAAAGCTCTTGCGGGAAGAGTCCCACAACGTCCTGCAGTACGGAACGACCGAGGGCAGCCGCACGCTGCGGACCGAGATCGCGAAGTGGCTGGCGACGCAGGACATCGAGGTCTCGATCAACGAACTCCTGATCACAAGCGCCTCCCAGCAGGGTCTCGATCTGATCTGCAAGGCGTTCTACGATCCCGGGGACGTCATCTTCTGCGGCCTTCCGACGTACCTTGGAGCCGTCCAGGCGTTCTCGCTCTTTCAGGTGACGAAGATCGGCGTTCCGCTCGAAGATGACGGAATGGACATCGATGAGCTCGAGGCGCGGATCGTCGCCGCGCGGCGCGAGGGGAAGAAAATGAAAGGGATCTACACGATCCCGGACTTCCAGAACCCGAGCGGCATCACCCTTTCGCTTGAGAAGCGCCGCCAGCTGCTCGAGGTCGCTCGCGCCTACGACCTCCTCATCTTCGAGGACAACCCGTACGGCCACCTGCGTTTCTCCGGCGAGCCGATCCCGTCGATCTTCAGCATGGACGACGAAGGCCGCACGATCATGCTTCTGACCTTCTCCAAGGTCCTGTCTGCCGGTCTGCGGCTTGCGGTCATGGTCGCGCGAGGCGAGCTGATGGACGCGCTGGTGCGCGTGAAGCAGCCGACCGATCTCTGCACGTCGAAGTTCACGCAGATGCTTGCCGCGCGCTACATGCAGGAGTACGGGCTGGACAAGCACCTCGCCGACATCCGTCCGATCTATCACGCGAAGAAGGACGCGATGGTGGCGGCTCTGGAGAAGTACATGCCGGAAGAGGATGGGCTGCGCTGGACGAACCCAGACGGCGGTCTGTTTGTCTGGCTATGGCTTCCCGAGGGCATCGATGCTGAGGAGATGCTGCCGCGAGCCATCGCCGCCAAGGTCGCCTACGTGCCCGGAGCGTCGTCGTACGTTGATGGCGGCGGCCACAACACGATGCGGCTCTCGTACTCGCTCTGCACCCCCGATCGCATCGACGAAGGCATCCGCCGGCTCGCCAAGGTCGTGACCGAGACGATCGCGTCGCGCAAGGTCGCGACCGGGTCGTAGACCACGACAGACCAAGAGCCAGGAAGCACACCGCAGAGCGCGCAGAGGAGAACTACGGAGGAACAGGCATTGGTTCTCCACTCCGCGACCAAGAGCGCAACCGGGTCGTAGGTCGTCCGCGTTCGAGGTAGCGTCGGAGCTTGTCTCCGACGTTTCACGTCGCGCGCGACGCAGCGTCTCAAGCCCAGACAGTCGTCGGAGACAAGCTCCGACGCTACCCTCTGTTCTCCTTCTCGACCGCTGCGCGCTCTGCGGCGAGCTCCTCGGCCAACGTCGGAGGCGAGCTCCGACGCTACGACGAGAGGAGTCCGTTCGGGGCGGTTCGCGTGAATTCGGTCACCAAGCGGATCACGTTCTCGAAGTCGTTCAGGCGCAAGGTCGACACCGGCGAGTGGATGAACCGGCACGGCACCGACACGATCCCGGCGAGCACGCCGCCGCGGCTGAGGTGGATTGCCCCGGCGTCGGTCGATCCGTAGGTTGGGAGCTTGTACTGATACGGAATGCTATTTAGATCGGCGAGCTTCTCGAGCGTCCGCACGACCTTCGGGGACACGACGATCGACCGATCGGCAACGCTTAGCGCCGGGCCGCGGCCGAGCCGCGTCGGCTGGCTCTCCTCGGCGATGCCCGGCATGTCGGCGCCGATCGTCCCCTCGACCGCGATGGCAAGCACCGGATCGATGTGAAAGGCTGCCGTTGTCGCGCCACGGAGTCCGAGCTCCTCGCCAAACACGAACGTGAATGCAGTCGTCATCGGGAGCTTCGTCTTCTCCAGCCGGCGCGCTGTGTCGATCAGGACCGCGCATCCGGCGCGGTCGTCGAGGGCCTTGCCGGTCACGTAGCCGTCAGCGATCTCACTGAACGGATAGTGAATCGTGAACGGGTCGCCGATCTCGACGCCGAGGTCGGATGCCTCCTGGCGGGACGTCGCGCCGACATCGACGAACATCTTGTCCATTGGAATCGGCTTCGCGCGTTCGTCGGCTGAGAGAATGTGCGGCGGAGCGGACCCAATGACGCCGATGCGCTTCCGCCCGTCGCGCGTGCGCAAGACGACGCGATGTCCGCCGACGATGCGCTCGTCCCAACCGCCGAGCGGCGCAAACCGCACATAGCCCTTGTCGTCGACCCATTTGACGATGAAGCCAACCTCGTCCATATGGGCGTCGAGCATGAGCACCCGATCGTCCTTGCCCTTGCGCACGGCGACAAGGTTACCGAGCGCGTCGACGTCGACCGTATCGACGAACGGCGCGATCTTCGCGCGGATGATCTCGCGCACCTCGTCCTCGAAACCGGAAACGCCGAACGCATCGGACAGCTCACGCAAGAGATCGATTGGCTGCATGATCTTGGCCTCCCTCGAACGCACGCGAGTATATGGACGGGGGCTTGCGGACTCCACAGGACGAGGGCGGACGGCGGCGATACGACGCCCTTGCGCGCTATCCGTGGTCTTCCGTGCCGGACAACGCCTTCTTCACCCTCTCGGCGAGAGCGGCCGAGAGCCCGGCCTTTGCAGCGACCTCTTCGACCGACGCCGCGAGGATGCGATCGGGCGAGCCGAACGCCTTCACGAGCGCGCTCTTGCGCTTCGGCCCGATGCCGGGGAGGTCGTCGAGGATGGAGCCGAGGCTGCGCTTCGTGCGGAGCCTGCGGTGGTAGGACACGGCGAACCGGTGCGCCTCATCGCGCACGTGGCGCAGCAGCAGGAGGGCCCGGCTATCGCTCGGTAGCGTTCGTGGGACGCTCTCAAGAGGTCGGTACACCTCTTCCTGCCGCTTGGCAAGTCCGAGGACGTCGAGACCCTCGATGTTCAGTTCGTCGAGCACGGCGAGGGCCGCGTTCAGCTGTCCTCGTCCACCGTCGACGAGCAAGAGGTCGGGAAGATCCGAGAACTTGCCCCGGGCGATCGTCGGGTCCGCCAATTCCGCGAGACCTCGCCGGAACCGGCGTCGCAGGACCTCGCCCATCATCGCGACATCATCGGACTTGCCCGAAATGTGGACCTTGAACCGGCGGTATGCGTCGCGTCGCGGCCGGCCGCCCTCGAACACGACCATCGAGCCCGTGGCCTCCTGCCCTTGAGTGTTCGAGATATCGAACGCTTCGATGCGTTGCGGGAACGTCGCGAGCGAGAGGGCTTCGACGAGTTCGACGAGCGCTTCGGACGCTTCTTCGCGGATCACGTCTTCTTTCTCACTCGCCTTCAGGGCGAAGAGAGCGTTCTCCGCCGCGAGGAGAACGAGTTTCCGCTTGTCGCCTCGTTGCGGAGCGACGAGCTTCACGCTGGCTCCTCGGGCCGTCGCGAGCCACGCGGCCATCGCATCCGCGTCTTCAATCGGTTCCGGAAGAAGGATCTCGCGAGGGACCATGGTCGCCTGCGCGTAGTACTGCGTGAGGAACGACTCCAACACGTCAGCCGTCGACGCGCCGGCCGGCGTTCGGAGGTGGAACGTCTCTCTCGCCGCCATGCGCCCGTCGCGCACAAGGAAGACCTGCGCGCAGGCGCGACCCTCGCCGAGCGCGAGACCCAGCGCGTCGCGATCCGCGAGATCGCTCGACACGACCGACTGTCGTTCGAGCGTGCGCAACAGACCCTGGAGGCGATCGCGCAGGGCCGCGGCCCGTTCGTACTCCTGACTCGCCGCGGCGTCCTCCATGGCCGCGCGCAGTTCGCGCGTCAGTCCGGCAACGCGGCCCTCGAGGAAGCGCGCTGCGCCGTCAACGGCCGCGGCGTACTCGGTCTCCGACACCGTTCCCGCGCACGGCCCGAGGCAGCGTCCGAGATCGAAGTTGAGGCACGGCCGCCGCGGCGTTCGAAGCGGCAGATCGAGCGAGCACGTGCGAACCGGGAAAAGCCTCTGCGCCAGCTTCAGCGTCGTGCGCATCGCCTTCACGTTGGTGAACGGCCCGAAGTACCGCCCTCCGGCGGCCTCGCGTCGGCGAACGAGGAGAACGCGCGGAAACGGCTCGTCGGTGATCCGCAGGTAGGGGTAGCGCTTGTCGTCGCGCAGGCGCACGTTGAACCGCGGCTGGTGGCGCTTGATCAGCGCGTCCTCGAGCAGGAACGCCTCTGGCTCCGTCGCCGTGCGGATGATCTCAAAGTCGGCGATCTCGGCCACGAGATCTTGAATGCGCGGCGAGAGGCCGTCGCGAGACTGGAAGTACGAGCGCACACGCGAGCGGAGCGACGCAGCCTTTCCCACGTAGAGGATGGCGCCGGACGCGTCCTTCATCAGGTAGACGCCCGGTGTCGCAGGAAGGTCCGCCAGCTTGCGCTCGATCGCCTCCGTCATGGCGAGGATGGTAGCGAGCTGCGTGCCGCGCCCCAAGACCCGTCCCGAAGAAGACCGTTCCGGCGCCGTCGTCTCTGGGCATGGATGATGGAACCCTCGCAGGTATAATGGCGTTCCTAACCCCATTTGGGGGCGTAGCTCTAACTGGGAGAGCGTCCGCCTTGCACGCGGAAGGTTGGCGGTTCGAATCCGCTCGCCTCCACCAACAGCCTCGATGGCCTGCGCCACAGGCACCTGATCGCTATCTGGTACGCCTGACAGGAGTTGAACCGCGACGGCAGACTGCAGGCGCGGACTTGATGCCGAGAACGTGGAGCGTTTCTGAGCCAGCGCCCGTTCCCCGCCGACTCTCGTCTTGAGCAACAGGGCAGCCGAGCTAGGAGGCTCTTCAACCACGGTTCGCGCTGCCTGCAGCGCAGTGCGGCGTCCTGCAAATCGAGTTGACACCTACCGATCGCGGCAGTAGGATGCTGGCCCACGGAAGGTAGGAGACAACCAGGGCCCACACGTAGGTGGGCTCGTTGCCTTCCACGGATCGTCAAGGAGCAACGGTACGCGCGCGATCACGGCGAGTACGTAGTCTCGATGCCGGAAGACCAAGCCCTTCGTTCTTACACACTGCAGATCCATGATGTCTACGCGGCGGCGGGCACGTCGGCGGACGGTCTCTCGACCGCTGAGGCGAAGACGCGCCTCGCCAAGGTCGGCCCGAACGCGATCCAGACGATCAAAGGGAAGCCCTTGTGGCGCAAGTTCCTCGCGAACTTCACCCACCTCATGGCTCTCCTCCTCTGGGCCGGCGGCGCAATGGCCTTCGTCGGCAAGATGCCGCAGCTTGGTTGGGCAATCTGGGCGGTCATCGTTATCAACGCGATCTTCTCGTTCTGGCAGGAGTTCCGCGCCGAGAAGGCGGCCGATGCGCTCAAGATGCTCCTGCCGCAGTTCGCACGCGTGGTCCGCGACGGACATGAGGCGAAGGTTCCGGCCGAGGAGCTCGTGCCGGGTGACGTCATCGTTCTCTCGGAAGGCGACCACGTCAGCGCCGACGCGCGCCTCGTCGAGGAGAGCGAGATGCGCGTCGACCTCTCGACCCTGAATGGCGAGTCGACGCCGGCGCGTCGCACGGCGGAGGCCTCGCTGCGCGAGGGGTTGTCGATCATGGAGCGGCCGAACCTCGTGTTCGCCGGGACGGCCGTGAGCGCTGGCACTGGGCGCGCGGTGATCTTCGCCACCGGCATGAACACGGAGTTTGGCAAGATCGCGCGCATGACGCAGACGGTCGAAGAGGATCTGTCGCCGCTGCAGAAAGAAGTCAACCGCGTGACGCGCTTCGTAACGGTGATGGCGCTCGGGATCGGGATCGCGCTCTTCTTCCTTTCGGTGTTCGTGATTGGCCGTCCGCTGAGCGAGGGGTTCATCTTCTCGGTCGGAATGGTCGTTGCGTTCGTTCCCGAGGGGCTCCTGCCGACGGTCACGCTGTCGCTCGCGATGGGCGTACAACGCATGGCGAAGCGAAACGCCCTGATCAAGAAACTCTCGTCGGTCGAGACCCTCGGCTCATGCACGGTGATCTGCACCGACAAGACGGGAACGCTGACGCAGAACGAGATGACCGTGCGCGAAGCGTGGATCGCGGGACGGCGGCTTGCGGCGACGGGCGTTGGCTACGAGCCGAAGGGCGAATTCCAGCCGGCCCAAGGAAGCCAGGATGCTCTTGCGGCGGACCTGCGCGAGCTGGCGCTCGCGGCCGTCTTGTGCAACAACGCGAAGCTCGTGCCGCCGAAAGGCGAGAAGGGGTGGACGGTCCTCGGCGATCCGACGGAGGCGGCCCTACTGGTGGCCGGAGCGAAGGCCGGCCTGACACTGGGCGACGCAGCCAAGGACTACCCGCGATTGCGCGAGCTGCCGTTTGACTCGTCGCGCAAGCGGATGAGCACGATCCATCCACGGGGCAGGGAAGAGATCGCGTTCGTGAAGGGCGCGCCGAAAGAGGTGTTGTCGCTCTGCACGTCGATTCTGGTCGACGGCGTCGAGGTGCTGCTGACGCGAGAGCAGAGGGATGAGATCCTCGCGGCGAACGATGCCTACGCGCGGAACGCGCTGCGCGTGCTTGCGATCGCACGGCGCACGCTGCCGGAGCGGCCGAACGGCTACTCGATCCAGTGGGTCGAACAGGATCTGACCTTCCTCGGCCTCATGGCGATGCAGGATCCGCCGCGACCCGAGGTGGCTGCTGCGGTCGACAAGTGCCATCGCGCCGGCATTCGCATCATCATGATCACGGGCGACTACGGGCTCACGGCGGAGTCGATCGCGCGCCGCGTCGGCATGGTCAAGGAAGGCGCCCGCCTCGTGACGGGCGCCGAACTCGACGCGATGACCAACGCCGAGCTCTCGGACGCGCTCCGAGGCGAGGTCATCTTTGCCCGCGCCGCGCCAGAGCACAAGCTGCGCGTCGTCTCGGCGCTCAAGGATCTGGACGAGATCGTCGCCGTGACCGGCGACGGCGTGAACGACGCGCCGGCGCTCAAGAAGGCGCACATCGGCGTGGCGATGGGCATCGCCGGCACGGACGTCGCGAAGGAAGCCGCGTCGATGATCCTGCTCGACGACAACTTCGCGTCGATCGTGAACGCGATCGAAGAGGGGCGCGCTGTCTACTCGAACATCCGCAAGTTCACGACCTACATCTTCACGAGCAACACGCCGGAGGCGTGGCCCGTGATCCTGCAGATCGTGTTCAACGTCCCCTTGGCGCTCACGGTCATGCAGATCCTGGCCGTGGATCTAGGGACCGACCTCGTTCCGGCGCTCGCACTCGGGACAGAGAAGCCGGAGCCGGGACTGATGGATCGGCCGCCGCGCGGGCGGAAAGAGCGGATCGTCGACCGGAAGCTTGTCCTGCGGGCGTTTGTGTGGCTCGGGAGCATCCAGACCGCGCTGTGCTTCGCCGGCTTCTTCTTCCTCTGGTGGACGATGGGTTACCGCGACTTGTTCAACTTGCCGCGCCCCGACCTTCTGCCCTACGCGCAGCGGCTGCTGACACACGAAGGCATGGTCTACGTGCTGGCGACGTCAATGTTCCACGCCGGGGTCGTCACGACGCAGATCGGGAATGCCTACGCTTGCCGGACGGAGCGGACGAGCGTGTTCAAGGCGGGCTTCTTCTCGAACCGATTCCTGTTGTTCGGCTTTGCGTTCGAACTCGCGTTGATCGCGCTCATGATCTACGCGCCGCCGTTCCAAGCCCTGTTTGAAGAGGGCCCGCTGCCGCTCGGGTACTGGGGCTTCCTGTTCCTCTATCCGCCGATCATGTTCTTCGCCGAGGAGGGACGCAAGGCGATCGTGCGCGCGATGGAACGGCGACGGGCCGAGCGCGCGGCGATCGCGAAGGTGAGTCCGGCGGTCGGCGGTGGGACGTGAGGGTGACTAGGAGATGGGGTCACGTGCGCAGTAGGATGATGGGCTGCGTTTCCGCGGCGCGGGGGACGAGCGCCAGCCAAGGGTGGGAGGGAATCGCCTACCCTAGCGGAACGTGGGCGGCCCGGGGCGGACGCGACGTCCGCGCAAGGAGGGTGCGATGAAGGTCATCATTGTCGGCTGTGGGCGCATGGGCTCGGAATTGGCCCATCAGCTCATCGAGGACGGCCAGGACGTGACCGTGGTCGACGTGGATCCTCGCGCCTTCGAGCGACTGGGACCGTCGTTCCGCGGCAAGACGGTGGCCGGGACAGGTCTCGACCGCGACGTACTCGCGCGAGCCGGAGCCGACCAGGCCGATGCGCTGGCCTCGGTCACGGCGAGAGACAACCGCAACATCGTCATCGCGCGCGTGGCCCGCAACACGTTCAACGTGCCGAAGATCGTCGCGCGGCTCTACGACCCGCGCCGCGCCGAGATCTACCAGCGGCTCGGACTGCAGACCGTGTCGTCGACCGCGTGGGGTGCGAGTCGGATCATCCAGCTTCTCGGCCACCGCGAGCTCAACATCGTCTCGAGTCTTGGGACGGGCGAAGTGGAGCTGGTCGAGGTTGAGGTGCCACCGCACTGGGTGGGGCGGACCGTGAACAACGTCAACGTGCCGTCCGAGATCTCGGTGATCAGCGTGGCGCGCAAGGGCGGAACGTTCATCCCGATCTCGGGGACGACGTTCCAGAGCGGCGACCGAATCGTCATCAGCGTGCTCGCCACGGCACGCACTCGGCTCGAGAGCCTGATGGCCATCGTCTAGGAGAGGAGGCGACCATGTTCGTCCTGATCGTTGGAGGAGGAAAGACGGGCGCGCATCTCGCCGGATTGCTCCAGGCCGGTGGACACACCGCGGTGATTGTCGAGCCGCGGCCGGAGATCGCCGAGCCGCTCAAACTGCGCTTCCCGCGCGAGATGATCGTCTCGGGAGACGGCGCTGACCCGAAGGTGCTCGTCCAAGCCGGGATCAAGAAGGCCGATGTCGTGGCCGCGGTGACGTCGGACGACGAGGACAACCTCGTCGTGTCGACGATCTCGCGCTTCGAGTTTGGTGTGCGCCGCGTGATCGCGCGGGTGAACGATCCCGATAACGCATGGCTGTTCACGCGCGACATGGGCGTCGACGTGGCGCTGAACCAGGCGAACCTGATGGCCACGCTGATCGCCGAGGAGATGTCGGTCGGCGACATGATGACGCTCCTCAAGCTGCGCCGCGGCCAGTACTCGCTCGTCGAGGTCAAGGTTGCTCCGGGATCGATCGCCGCTGGCAAGGCCGTGCGCGACCTCGATCTTCCCTGCGACTGCATCCTCGTCGCGATCATTCGCAAGGGCGATCTCATCCTGCCGAACGCCGACACGGTGCTCCAGGCGGTCGACGAACTCCTCGCAATCGTTCGTCCGGAGCAGCAGGCCGATCTCGATCGGCTCGTGGCGCGACCGGATGCGTGAGTCCGACCGACGAGCCGGGATCTCTCTTTGACGTGTTCTCTCGGCGTTCATAGAATCATCGCCACGAGGTGACGCATGCCAGCAGAACAGGTGCAACGTGAGATGGCCGAGCACATGAAGCGAACCATCGACGTACTGAAGGAGCATCTCGCGAAGGTGCAGACGGGTCGGGCGAACCCGGCGATGGTCGAAGACGTGGTCGTCGACTACTACGGCACGCGGATGCCGCTGAAGCAGCTGGCGACGATCGCGGCGCCCGACGCGAACCTGCTCGTCGTGCAGCCGTTCGACAAGACGCAGATGGCGTCAGTCGAGAAGGCAATCCTCGCCGCCGATCTCGGTCTCAATCCGGCGAGCGATGGCAACGTGCTGCGGATCAAGGTGCCGAAACTGTCGGAGGAGCGCCGCAAGGAGCTGTCGAAAGTGATCAAGACGCGCGGCGAAGAGACGAAGGTCGCGCTGCGCAATGTGCGCCGCGAGGCGAACGAGAAGCTCGACGCGCTAAAAAAGGATGGCGGGATCTCCGAGGACGAGCATCATCGCCTCCGCGAGAAGACGGACGAGTCGGTCCACGAGTACTCGAAGACGGTCGACGCGTTGATCGACCAGAAATCCAAGCAGATCCAGACGATCTAGACATCGGATCGCGCTATGGCGTCCTCACGGCAACTTCCCCGAGCCGCCGGGGCCCTGCGCCTCGGCGGCTCGTTCTTGTTCTCTTGCGCGCTCGCGGCCGTCCTCTTCGGGCTCGGATTCCGGGCGGCCGCGCTCGGCGTCGGCCTCGGTTTCGCTCTCACGCTTGCGAACGCCATCTTCCTCACCTGGACGCTTGCGGTCCTCGTCGGGCGTGAAGCACCAGAGCGGGCGGCGCTCGCCGCAGCCGCGTCGAGTGTGGGCCGGCTCCTCCTCATCGGGCTCGCGCTGTGGCTTGTCGTCTCTCGGCTCGGCCGCGAGACGTTCTTCGGAGCGGCTGGAGGATTGCTCGTCTCGCAGATAAGCTTGTTCATACGGGGATCTGACGCAGAGGGAGGGGCATAGTGCGCGAAGAGCTCGCCAAGCTCTTGGAGCACCTAGGTCAGCGCGAGATCGTGACGTGGCACATCGGCGGTCTCGCGATTCAGGTCGCTCCGAAGACGCTCATCATGTCATGGATCGCGATTGCGATCATCGTCGTGATCGGCCTTCTCTTGCGGCGCGCCCTTCGTCAGCCGATCGAGGACAAGCCCAATCGAACCCAGGCCGTGCTCGACCTCCTGATCGAACAGCTCGACGGACAACTGACGAGCAACTTCAGCTCGAAGAGTCTCGGAGCGAAGCTCTTCCCGTTCGTGGCGACGCTCTTCCTCTACGTCCTCGTGTCAAACTGGATGTCGGTCCTGCCGGGACTCGAAGCGCCGACGACGGATCCGAACGTGACCCTCGGCCTCGCGCTGATGGTCCTCGTGATGTCGCACGTCTTCCTCATCCGAACGAAGGGCCTGCGCGGATACAAGAAGGAGCTGTTCACCCCGGCGTGGTTGGCGCCCGTGAACATCATGACCGAGGTCATCGCGCGGCCGCTGTCGCACGGCTTCCGTCTCTTCGGCAACGTGTTCGGGGAGATGGTGATGGTCACGGTCGTCATGGCGCGCCTGGACCCGTTCGTCGTGCCGGTCTTGTTTCGCGTCGTCTTCGGGCTTGGGTTCGGCCTGATCCAGGCGTTCGTTTTCTCGATCCTCACGGTCGCCTACATCAACCTCGCGACCGAGAAACATTAGGAGGGGTGCATGCTTCAAGAGGCACAAGCGGCGGTGGGCGGGATCAGCGGGGCGGACTTCGTCCAGGCGGCGAAGTTCCTTGCTGCCGGGCTGTGCATGGGACTCGGAGCGATCGGCCCGGGCATGGGAGTTGGAAACGCCGTGGCGCACGCGCTGGACGGCATGGCGCGGCAGCCCGAGATGCAGGGAACGCTGTTCCGCTACATGATCATCGGGTGCGCGATTATCGAGACCGTCGCGATCTACGCGCTCCTCATCACGATCGTTCTCCTGTTCGTCATGTAGGGAGGAAGGGGACTCATGGACGTCGGATGGGGCGGAATCATCGAGTTCGACTGGACCCTGATCGTCAGCCTGATCGGGTTCGCCGTCCTGCTCGTCCTCATGCGCTGGATCCTCTGGAAGCCGGCGCTCAAGTACATCGACAGGCGCCGCGAGCTCATCGCGGCGCGGATGGCGTCGGCCAAGTCCGCGGAGGAGAAGGCGGCCGAACTCGTCGTCGCGCGCGAGGGCGAGCTCACTCTGGCGAAGCGAGAGTCGGCGAAAATCCTCGAGGAAGTCCGGGAGCGCGCTGAGAAGAGCCTCGAAGAGGCGAAGCTGCGCGCCAAGGAGGAGGCCGATCGGATCCTCGCCGACGCGCGACTTCAGATGGAGCACGAGCGCGATCGCGTCCTCGCGGACCTCAAAGCGCAGTACGCCGAGATGGTGGCCCTCGGGGCGGAGCAGGTCCTGCGCCGCGAAGTGCGGATCGAAGACCACCGGCGGCTTCTCGACCAACTGCTCGAAGAGATCGATGACGCCGCGATCGACCGCGTGAGGGAGAGCCGTTGAGATCGCGGGACGTTGCCCGGAAGATCGCCCGAGACCTCTACGCGCTTGCGGGCGAAGAGAAGACCGCCGACGCGCTCGAGCGCGAGCTGCGCGAGATCGCCGCGTCGACCGAGACGCGCGCTCCGGGAGCCGTCGCCGACGGTGCGTTTCCCGAAGCCAGCGAGGGATTTCGCCATCTGATGAGCCTTCTCGTTCGCGACCTCGTCCTCGGCGAGTTCCTGTCTGTGCGCGCCGAGGCGGAAGACGTCGTCCGCGTCCGCGTGGTCACGGCGCAGGCGTTGTCGAGTGAAGAGCGCGAGCGCATCGTTGAGAGAGTAGGGCAGACCCTCGGGTACCGAGTAAAGCTGGAGGAGAGCGTCGATCCGGCGGTGCTCGCCGGTGCGCGTCTCGAGATTGAAGGGCGCACGCTGGACGGCACGCTGAAGGCGAGACTCGAGAAGCTCCATCGAACCCTTCGTCGATCGGGAGAGACATGACGGTTCGCAAAGACGACATCGCGGCCATCCTGAAGGAACACCTGCGCGGCTTCCAGTATGGATTCGAGACGCAGGAGGTCGGCGTCGTCGCGCAGGTCGGCGACGGAATCGCCCACATCTACGGGCTCGACCGCGCGATGTCCGCGGAGATCGTGGCCTTCGAAGGCGACGTGTACGGCCTCATCCTCAACCTCGAAGAGGAATCGGTCGGCGTCGCGCTGTTCGGCGACACGGAGAAGGTGAAAGAAGGCGACGAGGTCCGGCGCACCGGGCGCGTGCTCGAGACGCCGGTCGGGGAAGCCTTCCTCGGCCGTGTCGTTGATCCGCTCGGCCGCCCGCTCGACGGGCGCGGGCCGATCCCGTCGACGGAGACGCGCCGCACCGACTCGAAGGCGCCGGGCGTCATCGATCGCCAACCGGTCGACACGCCGCTTCAGACGGGGCTCAAGGCCATCGACGCGATGACGCCGATCGGCCGCGGCCAGCGCGAGTTGATCATTGGCGACCGCCGGACGGGCAAGACGGCGATCGCGCTCGACACGATCATCAATCAGAAGGGCAAGAACGTCGTCTGCGTCTACGTCGCGATCGGCCAGAAGGCATCGACGGTCGCGCGCATCGTCGACACGCTCGCGCGCCACGATGCCCTGTCGTACACAATCGTCGTCGTCGCCGACGCCCACACGCCGACGACGATGCAGTACCTGGCGCCGTACGCCGGCTGCGCGATGGCCGAGTATTTCACCTACCGCGGCGACGACGCGTTCATCGTCTACGACGACCTGTCGAAGCATGCCGTGGCGTACCGCGAGATCGCGCTCCTCCTGCGGCGGCCGCCCGGTCGCGAAGCCTACCCCGGCGACATCTTCTACACACACTCGCGCCTGCTGGAACGCGCCGTGCGCCTGTCCGATCGGCACGGCCGGATCGAAGGCCCCGGGGAGCCGGAGGCGCTAGAAGACGAGCACGCAGCGCCGTCAACGCATCGCGGCGGCGGTTCGCTCACGGCGTTTCCGATCATCGAGACGAAGGCCGGTGACATCACGTCGTACATCCCGACGAACGTGATCTCCATCACCGACGGCCAGATCTACCTCGAGACCAACCTGTTCAACCAGGGCGTCCGTCCGGCGATCAACGTCGGGTACTCGGTGTCGCGCGTTGGCGGCGCGGCGCAGATCCGTGCCATGTCGCAGATCGCCGGCGAGCTGCGGCTCGAGCTGTCGCAGTACCGCGAGCTCGAGGCGTTCGCCGAGTTCTCGAGCGACCTCGACGACGAGTCCAAGGCCCAGCTCGCGCGCGGCGACCGGCTGATGCAGATCCTCGGGCAGGGGCAGTACAAGCCGATGCCAGTCGAGGACCAGGTGCTGTCGCTCTACGTCGCGGTCCAGAACCACCTCGCCGACATCGAGGTGGGAGCCGTTCGCCGCTTCGAGGAGGAGTGGCTGCGGTACCTGCACGAGCAACGCGAGGACCTCGTGCGCGAGCTGCGCGAGCGGCGCCAGCTGACGCCCGAGTACCGCGCCAAGCTCGATCAGGCCGTCGCCGACTTCAAGAAGCGGTTCGGAGCGTAGCCCGTGACTCACGACGTGCGGGCGATCAAAGGGCGGATCTCGAGTATCGAGGACATCGCCCTCCGCCGACAAGCGATGCCGGGCGTGGAGAGCAGGAGGGGCTAGGCGATGGCGCAGTACGTTCGCGCGATCAAAGGGCGGATCTCGAGTATCGAGGACATCGCCCTCCGCCGACAAGCGATGCCGGGCGTGGAGAGCAGGAGGGGCTAA
>JBFYRA010000036.1:0-40520 GCA_041302485.1 Candidatus Bipolaricaulota bacterium | reverse complement strand
CGCCCCGCCTCCATTCTCGCGACCAACATGCACAGCCGTCCGTCGTGGCCGCGGAGCGGCGTAGCGTCGGGAGCTTGGCTCTCGGCGTGCGTTAGGTTCGAGAGCTAGGGCTTTCGGCGATCCAGCGATGCCGCAAGCTTGGCTTTCGGCGCGTTAGGGCCGAGAGCGAGGCCTCCGACATTGACCTCGCGGACGTAGGCAATCCGTCCGGCACTCCTGGGAGTGGAGGACGATCATGGAACTCCGCCGGCGAGGTTGCTCACTTGAGTGTCAGTGCAACGCGGCAGATGGCAGCGAGTAGTACGGGCTCCCGTTGACCACGGACTCGATCTCCGCCCGGAACGCATCTCGGTCCGATTCCGGGTAATAGGTCTCAAGCGCTTCCCACGCGGATGTTGGGTCCCCGGAGTACAGGTAGTCGAGAACAAGCGGGAGCACGTCGCACTTGCCTGTGCCGTCCCATCCGCCGTCTGCCTCTTCCGATCCTCGAGCGCGAGCACGCTCCGTGTGGCGGAGGATCTCAGCCTGATAGAGGTTGGGGTAGCGGTAGCTCGCCGGCACGTACTTCCCCTCCGCCGGCGAGTACTCGAGGATGGCCAGCGCGGCCGGGCTGTCGGCAAAGCAGCAGTAGGTGTAGGCAAAGGAGTCGTCGCGCGTCTTGAATTCGAACAGGCCGTCTCCATTGAGGTCTACGAACCCCCCCGTCGCGTTGCCGCCTGGCGAGGCGGGGACGTCGACAAAGACGAGAGTCGATGCGAGGTCGTAGACACCGACCGCGAAGCAGCAATGCGCTCCACCGCTGTACTCCTCGATGATCAGATCAGGGTAGCCCGTGCCGTTGATGTCGGTTCCGGACAGCGCATCAAGGCCTGTGGTCCAATCCCGACAAAGGAGCCGGATGCCTCCCCGGTCAATCGTTACGGCGCGGTAATAGGTGGGGGCTGCGTTGTCAAGGCTCTTCCAGACCTTGACGACGTACTCCCTGTAGCTCCGAGTCTCCTCGCACGCAAACGGCGGCCAAGAGGCGCACTCGGGAGGCAACGTAGAGCTGGTGTGGGCGGGAAACGTCCGAAATGTGTTGGTCATTTCGTCAAGGATCTTCACGAACGGTTCGGGATCGAACGCCGTGACCGTGCCTTCTGCGTAGAGGCTCAGATTGCCGTAGTGGAAGCAGAGCGAGATCTCATAGGGCACTTCGCCCCACGCAGCACGGTAGGTGATCGTCTCGTATACGTTTCCGGCACCTGCGTCGGAGGAACGCGTCACCGTGAAGGCTCTGCCCTCGATGATCCTGGTATCGGACAGCTCCGAGCCGGGCCACTGCGCGAGACAGAGCGGCTCCCGTTGCGGGCAAGACCCTGTGTTCGGCATGGCGACCGTCACCAAGACCTCACCGAGGTTCGTCTGGATGCCGTCTTTGCCGACCGAGTGATCGAACGTGGGGACGAAGGCGACAACCGCGCCGGGCGCGGCCAGGTTGTCGCCAGGAACTCTCGGCACGAAGTCGCCCGGGTATCCGATGGCGAACCCGTGCTCGCAGTCCGTATAGGTACACCATGTGCCAGAACGAGCGGCGGTTGTCGGGCAAGGCTCCGGGCAGGCCTCGCCGGCACGATTCGTCGACAGGCCAACGACCAGTGCGCCCGCAACGAGGATGCCGAGGACCAGAGTGGTCGCTCTCTGTCGCTTGGTCCAGTTGGCCATCCCACCTCGTTGTCTGCGGAAACGCAGTCCGCGGTCGTCGTGCCCTTCGGTCATTGCCGCACCAAGTTGAGCGTAACGCGACGATCTCCCAGCGCCTGGTATCTTGGTGCGTCGATTCGGTGCGTGATGATCCGTGCCGATCGTGGACAATCGACTTGGCGAAGAGATGGAATGCGGAACTCCTGGATAGACCAAGGGACTCCAATGTGGCCTACGCGTCGACAGGGATCTTCGATCGGGGGTGGGCCAGGAGCATCTCGCGCTATCCTCTCACGCTGCTAGGGCAGACCCGATCCGCTGAGTTCAGTGAGGAGGTGCCAAATGGGCGCGCCTACTCAAGGACACTACACGCCTCGTTCTATTACCATTGGGCCCGTACGCACGCAGGAAGCGTCTATCCTTGGAGCCAGGCTGCGGCTTGGGCTCGTAGCCAAAGGAGTCGCCGTGCGACACATCGTGCTTCTGGTCACTCTCCTAGTGCTAATCAGCTCCGGCATGTGCCTCGCGGATCAGCTTCAATGGAATAGCCTGACAATCTGCGAGCGTGCAGTACGCATGATCGACGAGGCTCGGATCACCCTCTCCTACTGCTCACTGGCTGACGAAGCACACATAGAGGTGTGGTTGGTGGG
The DNA here is from genome assembly GCA_041302485.1 of Candidatus Bipolaricaulota bacterium. Taxonomy (GTDB): domain Bacteria; phylum Bipolaricaulota; class Bipolaricaulia; order UBA7950; family UBA9294; genus CAIOGO01. Next base: position 38,184 of record JBFYRA010000036.1, on the reverse strand, counting down.
GGATGTCGACATTGTCCGTACGCCCGCCGAAGGCCTATACGAGGTCGTCGTGACGGGCATACGTCTGTGCGAATCCAGGAGCCCTCGTGTATCGGGGGGGCACTGCGAGCTTGTTTGCGGTATCGGGCTCGAGGTTGTGCGCGAATCACACTGGTTCGCCGAAGGGATCGATCTGGCGTATGTCTATCTCCCCGCGAGCGAAGGCGGCTTTCGATGTCTAGGAACGATACTGGAGCTGCCGTGTGTCGTGGAGGTGGAGACCATACACCTTGCAGCGATGCGGTTCAGAGGTTGAAAGGATGACCTGACCGTCATGTCCTTTCGCGTGAAAGCCTGAACTTGACGCGCCCCCTGTGGACGGCCCAGTTTCAAGGCTAGTTGACCCTGCCCCGGCATTCGGTTCAGGTGCAGAGACGGGATCGGGGAGGATGTAGCCCGGGAACTGGAGGGGCCGCTGTCAACAATTGCGCAAGACAACGCATACTACACGCAGGGGCCGAATGCAGACAGGAGCAACAGTATTTTGAATGGAGGATTCGAACGGCCACATCGATTACTCCGCACTAGGCAGTGAGCCGCATGTCGCGGCCTGCGAACACGGCCTGGCCGAACGAGACGCCGCCGTCGCCGCAGGGGACCCCCTCGTTGGTCTTCATGTCGAGCCCGGCGGCCTCGATGCGCCGGCGGAACTCCGAGGCGATCGCATCGTTCACGGCAACTCCGCCGCTGAGGCCGACGGTATGGATTCGGTGCTGCTGTGCGATGCGAATGGCTGCATCCGCTGTACCACGCGCGAGGAGCATCTGCGCGGTCGCGGCAAGGTCGGCGACGGTCACGCCGTTCGCTTCCAGTTCGACGAGTGCGGCGAACGGCGTCACGAGGTCAACTTCGAGTCGGCTCTCTCTCTCATGCACGCTGACCGGGACCTCGATCGCGCGGCCGCCGCGCGCGGCGGCTTCGAGTCGCATCGCGGGCTCCCCTTCATACGTGCGCTCGCGACAGACGCCAAGCCAGGCAGCGACCGCGTCGAGGAATCGTCCGGCGCTCGTCGTCTCCGGAGCGTTGACGCCGCGCGCAATCTGCTGGACGACAGTGTCGACTACGACCGCATCGAGTCCGCGTGCGACGAGACGTGCTCGCAGTCTCTCCCCGATCACTCCAGCCGCCGCGAGGTAGCCGGCGGCGGCGCGCAGGGGATGGCGAGTAGCGAGGTCGCCACCAGGTAGCGGCACGGGCCGCAGCGAGCCGACGCGCGTCATCTGGCGATCGCGCGCGACGAAGATCTCGCCGCCCCATGGGGCCCCGTCAGCACCGTAGCCGTACCCGTCGAGCACCACGCCGACGGCCTCGTCGAGGCGGTGTTCGGCCATCACAGCGGCAACGTGCGCTGCGTGGTGCTGCACGGGAATGACCTCGCCGCCCGCCTCACCGGCCAGCGCCCGCGCAAGATGGCTCGTCATGAACTGCGGGTGGAGATCGCAGGCGATACGCCGGATTGCCCCGACCCCCGCGAGACGCACGAGGTGGTCGATCGCCTGGCGCAGGAACTCAAACGTCTCGAGGTTGTCGACGGATCCGATGTGCTGTGACAGCGTGATCGCGCGATCGCTGTAGAGCGCGAACGTCACGCCGGTCTCGGGGCCGAGCGCGAGAAGCGGCTCGGCCCCGAGGTCGATCGGGAATCGCTCCGGCGTGTAGCCGCGCGAGCGGCGGATGAACACGGTGCGCCCGCCGGCGCGGCGCACGACCGAGTCGTCGCAGCGCGCGACGATGCGGCGGTCATGCGCCAGGACGTGGTCGGCGATGCCGCGCGACTTCTCCCGAATCTCGGCGTTCTCCGTCCACATCGGCCGACCCGGCAGGTTCGCGCTCGTGAGCACGATCGGCCCTTTCACGCGATCGAGCAGCAGGATCTGGAGACCGCTGTAGGGGAGCAGCAAGCCGACCGAGTCGAGCCCCGGAGCAATCCCGGCCGGGAGAACGCCGGCGCGGCAACGCACGGCGACGATCGGGCGCTCGGGCCTCCGCAGGAGAGCCCACTCTTCCGGGTCCGGCGCCGCGAGGCTCTCGACGTCCTGTTCGCGCGCCATGACCGCGAACGGCTGGCCCGAGCGGCCCAACCGCTGGCGCAATCGCATCGCTGCCGCAGCGTCGCGTGCCTGACACGCAAGATGCGTGCCCCCGAGGCCCTTCATCGCGACGACTTTGCCAGCAAGGAGCGCTGCGGCGCCACGCTCGAGCGCGTCGGATTCCTCGTCATCGAACGCGAGCCGCGGGCCGCAGACCGGACAGGCGGTCGTCTGCGCGTGGTAGCGGCGATTGAGCGGATCCGTGTACTCGGCCGCGCACGCCGGACAGAGCGGGAACTCGCGCATCGACGTCAGCGGGCGGTCGTACGGCAGGCCTTCGATGACGGTGAACCGCGGTCCGCAGTCGGTGCAGCTCGTCGCCCAGTACCCGGCATAGCGACCCGATCCGCGCACGTCGTCTACGCATTCTGAGCAGATCGCCGTATCGGGCGGCAGCGCTCCGCCGGCGCCCTCCACCTCGCGCGATGGAGCGATGGCGAATGCGGTTTCGCCGATCGGGTCGAGTGCCTCGGCGTCGATCCTCTCGACCCGGGCGAGCTGCGGTGCCCGTCCACGCAAGGCCTCGACGAACTCGACGAGGCGCACGTCGGGGCCCTCGACGACGATCTCGACGCCGGCGTCGCCGCGATTACAGACGGTGCCGCCCAACCCGAGCTCAGTCGCCAGACGGTACACGAACGGACGGAACCCGACGCCCTGCACGACGCCGTGGACGAGAAGGCGACGCCGGCCGCGGCTCATGGAGCGCCGGGCGCCTGTCCCGACGGGTCGCCTGCATCCGGGCTGCTTGCAGCCGGACTGCCTGCGACGGAGCCGTCTGCGGCGGCGCCGGAACCGTCCTCGGGATCGACGACGGCGACGCGATCGACGCACAGCTCGCGTCCGGCGCGCAGCGTCACCGCCCCGCCGCACTGCGGGCACGCGAGGATCGGAATCGCGAAGTGCCCGGCCTCGTCGGCGTAGCTCTTCGCCGGCCCGTCGTACGAACAGGCGCCGCAGGCGACGACCGCCGGGACGTTCTCCACGACGAGCCTCGCCCCCTCCAACCGCGTCCCCTGAGACAAGAGAGCGAACGCGTGCTCGAGCGCCCGATCCGACAGCACGCGCAGCTCGCCCTTGCGGACGAAGACGGCCGTGATCGTTCCCGGAATGTCGGCAAGACGCGGGACGAGCGACGAGATGAGCTCGTCTACCACTGAGTATTCGTGCATTCGAAACCCAGAAGCGCGAGGATCTCGTCCACGCCGCGCCCTTTCTTCGCTTCGGCGAGAACGATCTTCCCGTGAGGGTTGAGCGCCGCGTAGTCGGCGACGAGGCGCTGCGGATCGACATCCACCGCCGAGGCGAGGTCGACCTTATTGACGACGACAAGATCGGTCTGCGCGAAGATCTTCGGGTGCTTGCGAACCATGTCATCGCCTTCGGTGACCGACACCACGACAACCTCGCAGTCGGTGCCGAGTGGGAAGTCCGCCGGGCAGATGAGGTTCCCGACGTTCTCGACGAACAGGACGTCGAGCTCGTCGAGCGGAAGCTCGTCGAGCGCATGGTCGACAGTGTGCGCGTCGAGGTGGCAATCGTCTTGGGTGTTGATGTTCACGGAGCGGGCGCCTTGTGCGAGAAAGCGCCGATGGTCGTCGTCGCCGGCGGAGTCCGCCGCGATAGTACCGACGCGCTTTCCCGACTTGGTCAGGCGCACGATCGCGCGCTCGATCAGGGTCGTCTTGCCGCTGCCGATCGCGCCGAGCACGCTGACCGACCGGATTCCGTGCTCGCGCAGGCGGCGGTAGTTCGTCTCGGCGATGGCCAACTGCCGTGCGAGGATGTCCTCGCCCGTGACCCGGATGTCGTGCATGTCCCCCTCCCCGTCGGGGTCAATGATAGGCCACGTCTGACGGCCCCGCAAACGTCCCTTGCGCAGGCGCCTGCTGCAGGCGGGGCGATTCGGCGTACAATCCACTCCGATGCGGGTGCGGCCGCGAGCCCCCCGCGCGGGAGGTCAAGTGATGAAGCGACTCGGCATCGGATGTCTTCTGGTCTTCACGCTCGCCACGATGGCGACGGCCGCCCCCATGCTGGGGGTGGATCCGGTGACGTACGATTTCGGATCGGTGGCCGAAGGCACCGTCGTCTCGCACGCGTTTGTCGTCACGAACCGCGGCGACGCGACGCTCACGATCACCAGCGTGCGCGCGACGTGCGGCTGTACAGCCACCGCGCTCCCGAAGTCCGCGCTCGAACCCGGAGAGTCCGTGTCGCTCGAAGCGCGCGTCGATACGACCCACTTCAGCGGCCGGATCTCGAAACAGGTCTACATCGACTCCAACGACCCAACGACTCCGTCCGCCGTCGTCACGATCCAGGGCGAGGTCGTTCCGCTCAAGCCCTACAACATCACCCTCGGCGACCTGAAGTACCTCTTCTTCCTCATCGTCGACATCCGCTCGCCGGGCGCCTACGCGCCATGCCATCTGCTCGGTGCGATGAACATCCCGAGCGCGCAGCTCCCGTTGTGGATCGACATCCTGCCGCGTGACATCATCCTGGTCGTCTACGACGACACAGGCACCGACAGCGCGGATCAGGCGAAGTACCTCCAGAGCGTCGGCTTTCCCCAGGCGCGCAGCCTGGCCGGAGGCCTCGCGGCGTGGAGTCTCATCCCGAACGCGTCTTCCTACGTCAGCGGGGACTTCCCGAGCCTGCAGGCGCCGGCGCCCGCCGCCCTGAAGACCTATGAACTCGGGACCGGAGACCTTCGCTCGATCTACCTCCTCGTGATCGACGTGCGGACGCCGAGTGAGTACGCCGCGCGAAGCGGCCACTTCATGGGCGCCGTCAACATCCCGGCCGCCGAGATCGCGCTGTGGCAGGAGAAGCTGCCGCACGACGTCATGATCGTTCTCTACGATCAGACCGGGCAGGAGGCGGACCGCCAGGCGCAGGCTCTCCAAGCCGGCGGACTCGCGAAGGTGCGGAGCCTTGCGGGTGGATACGACGCCTGGGTCCGCTCGTACGGCATCACGTTCCTGATCGCGGAGAGGCCGTGAGCGGAGAGCTGCGACCCGTCCGGCTCGGGCTCGCTCTTGCGCTGTTCCTTGCCGCGGCAGTACCGGCCTTCGCTCAGACGGTGGAGCCCGTCCGCCCCGTCGTCGTCTTCTTCTACGAAGACGGCTGTCCTGATTGCGTGCTGATCGGCGAGCTGCTCGATCTCCTCGAGGGCGATCTCCCGGAGGGCGCAGTGGCGCGCTACGAGATCACGGAGCCCGCATCCCGAAAGCTCTTCCAGCGACTGCAGAAGGCCTACGGGATCGAGGTCACGAGCGTGCCGCTCGTATTCGTGGGCGACCGTGTGATCGCCGGCGCGAGCCGCGCGCAAGAGCTGACGATCTCCGACGCGCTCGGGGACTGCGTGACCGCGAAATGCGCCTCGCCGCTCGACCGGCTCCCGCCCGACGTCTTCCCGTGGGTCGATCTCCTGCAACTTGGGTTGCTGGGGCTCGCGGTCGTCTTCTTCTTGCTCCTGCAGCGGCCGTAGGACTCCGAAGAGAGCCGCTCGCTATACTCGCGCGTGTTGGGAAGGACGGCCAGGTGACAGGCGATCGACCACGCAAGGGAGCACGAGCCACGGGGCAGGAACGCGACAATGAGGGACTCCTTGCCCGCCTGAAGGCGACCGGGCTCGCTCCCGCCGAGCGGGCCGAGATCGAAGAGCAGATCATCGCCCGAAACGTCGGCCTGGTGAAGTCGATCGCGGTGCGGTTCGCGAGCTCGGGCGAGCCGCTGGACGACCTGATCCAGGCCGGCTACATCGGCCTCCTCAATGCCGTTGCGAACTTCGACCTCGCCCACAACACGAAATTCTCGACCTACGCCAGCCACCTGATCCAGGGCGAGATCCGCCACTACATCCGCGATCGGCACTCGACGATCCGCATCCCGCAATGGGTTCAGACGATGAACCGGCGGATCAAGCAGGTCGAGGAGGCGCACTTCCAGGAGCACGGGCGCCCTCCCAGTCTGCGTGAGCTGGCCGACGCGCTGGAGCTGACGGAGGCGCAACTCGCCGCCCTGCTGCGCGGGCGCGACGCGATGACCTACGTGTCGATCGACCAGGAGCGCCGGTCGAGTGATCCGAATCCGACTCCTCCGACGCTGGAGGAGATCATGCCGGAGTCCCCGGCGTTCCCGCTCGAAACGCGCATGCGCATCGTGGCCGCGATCGATCAACTCGCCCAGATGCAGCAGCTCATCGTTCAAGGGTTGTTCTACCACGGGAAGAGTCAGTCGGAAGTGGGGCAGGAACTCGGGATCTCTCAGCGCCAGGTGTCGCGCATCAAGGATCGGGCGATGGACGAGCTCCGCGAGGCTCTACTGCACCTCGGAAGCGGCCCACTAGCTGGTTCCGAGTCCGAAGGCGAGGCGGAGAACTAGATCGTGTGTCGACGTGGCATAATCCTGGCGTGGCTGGAGTCAGCGTGAAACACACAGAACAGACCGGGGATCTCCTGTCGCTCATCGGCCAGGCGATCGACGAGCTCAGATTGTCCATCGGGAAGTTCGAGGCGGCGGACCGGGAGCATGGCCTGAAACACCTGGCCACTGTGATCGGATCGATCGACGCGTATCTCGATCATCTGGAGTCGGATCCGCTGTTGCACCTCGCCCCACTCCCGCCTGGCGACGTCCGGGCCAGCCTGTCGCACATTCGCGAGGATCTGGACGAAGCCATGCGCGGCTGCGCGGGTCCATCTAAGTAGGAGCCGCGCAAGAGAGCACCGCGAGCGGAGCTCAGGGGCAGTGCCGCCCAGACTTACGGGCCGACGTGGGCCGTGATGCCGCCGTTCTGCTGCTCGACCGAAACAAGGGTCGTCTGCTGGTTCGAGACCACCACGTTCTCCAGCACGATCGGCGGACTTGCGTTGATCACCACGCGGTATGTTCCTGTCGGAAGCGACGGGGGGCCCGCGTCCCCGAGCCGGCCGCTGTGGACGAGCGTACCGTTCGCGTCGTACACGGAGTAGCTGAACGGAGCCGACAGGCTCAACGCCTGGCGTAGCTCCTCGCGGTTCGACGCCTCGAAGTACGCGCCACCCGTCGCCTGCGCGATCTGCATCAGTTGATCGCGTGCCTCGCTGACACGGCCGACATCGAATCCAACGACGTTGATCCGCAGGTCATACCCATCCGACAGCAGCTTCTCGGCCACATCAACTGGATCGAGATCAGGTTCCTCACGGCATGTCTCCATGCCATCCGTCACGAGGAGGACAAGTTTCGTTCCCGCTAGGGTTCCGAAGTCCCCTGGAATCTGTTGCAGAGTGAATGCAATCGGCGTTGCACCGTATGTCGTGAGGCTCGCCACTTTGGCCTGGAACCCCGCCTTGTCGTACAGAGGCTCCATGGGCACGAGCAGACTCGTGTGACCGCAACCGGCAAACTCCCGAAGCCCGACACTCGAGCCTACCGCCAGATCGTCCACGAGGTCGATGATCACGTCCTTGGCAATGTCGATCTTGACCTCGCCGTCCACCAGCTCGCTCATACTGCTCGTGTGATCGAGGACGATGAGCAGCCTCTGCGCAGCCCCGCCCTCGAACATCAGTGCCAGTTGCCCGACCGCCTCCACCTTAAGACTCCCACCCGCCGTATCGAAAGCGATGGCCTCCGCCGGGCCCATCACGCCCACGGCGTCGATGCTGGCGCCAGGACAGGCCGAGTGATCCTCGTCGGCGGGGACATCGGTCAGCCGAACGAAGCGATACTGCGTGCCGGAGCCTCCGACGTACGGCCCGATGTCGATCGCGCCGGGGTAGCCGGTCGTCGTGCCCAGGGAAATCCACTCGAAGCCGTCGACGCTGATCGCGACCTCGCAGGGGCGATCGTTCGTGTTGTAGACGAACACGTCCGCGCCCTGCCCATCGATGAGCACATTGTCGACGAACTCGAGGGTAAGGAATCCGCGCGCATCGATCGTGCTCAGGCGGAACCCGAGCGAGACGGCATGGGTGTCGCACCCACCGCAGCCCTGGCATCCATCGCGGGTCGCATCAGGGGGCCCGAGCGCTTCCTCCGCATCGTCGAACGCGTCCCGTACGCAGCTGGCTGCGACGTACTCCGCGACTCGATCCGCGAACGCCCGATCCCCGATGGGGAAGGTCACCCCGCTGTACGTCGCCGACTGCGCCGCAAGTATTCCGGCGATCGAAGCGACGAGTGTAGCGAGAAGAAGACCTCCAACGATCCAGCCGACGTGTGCCCTGGCTTTCATCCCGTCACCTCCGCCAAGTCTAGCCCCTCACCGCGTGCATCATAGAGTAATTCCCTAGGGAAGGCAAATCCGAGCCCTCGCCGCCGCGCCGGTCGCTCTCTCTTTGCATTCATCGCACCCGGAGGCTACGATTCGCCCGCGTGGCCGAGGTGGCGGAATTGGCAGACGCGCATGGTTGAGGGCCATGTGGGCATTACGCCCGTGGGGGTTCAAGTCCCCCCTTCGGCACCACTCGATGACCTGTCGGAAGGCGAAACATGCGGATCCTACTCGACGTGATGGGCGGGGATCTTCCGCCGCGCGAGCTGGTCGCCGGCGGCATCGCCGCGGGCTTGCGCCACGCGCTTGACGTCGTCTTCGTCGGGGATCCCCAAGACATCCGCGCTGCGCTCTCCGAGTCCGGACATCCAGTCGGAGGCCAGTTCGAGATCCTCCCAAGTTCCCAAGTCATCCGCATGGACGACGCTCCCGTTCGCGCCGTGCGCGAGAAGAAGGACTCGTCGCTGCTCGTCGGGCTCGAGGCACTTCGCGCGGGAGCGGCCGACGCGTTCGTCTCGCCCGGCAACACGGGCGCCGTCGTCGCGGGGTCGCTGTTCACGCTCGGACGCATCTCCGGCATCGCGCGCCCCGGCCTGCTCGCCGTGCTTCCCAGCCTCCGCAGCCAGGACTTCCTCGTCATCGACGTCGGCGCCAACGCCGATTGCACCCCCGAGCACCTCGAGGCATTCGCGCTGATGGGCGCGACCTACGCTCGATCCGTGCTCGGAATCGAGGAACCGACGGTGGGCCTCCTCAACATTGGCGAAGAGGACACGAAGGGCAACCGCGTCGCCAGCGAGACCTTCGCCATGCTGCGCAAGGGTCCGCTTCCGTTCGCCGGTAACGTAGAGCCCCACAGACTCCTCACCGACCGCCCCGTCGACGTCGTGGTCTGCGACGGGTTCGTCGGGAACATCTTCCTCAAGTCGATCGAAGGCGGAATCGCCGCCTTCTCCACGCTGCTCAAGCGCTCTGTGCTGCGAAACGCACTCACGAAAGCGGGCGCCTTCCTGTTGCGGCGCAGCTTCGCCGACATGCGCCACGTCTTCTCCTACAAGCGGCGCGGGGGCGCGCCGCTGCTCGGAGTGGACGGCGTCGTCGTGATCGCGCACGGCCGTTCGGATGCCGAGGCGATCGCCGGGGCGATCGATGTCGCGCGGCGGCAGGCCGAGGCCGGTCTCGCTCAGCGGTTCTCGCAGGGGCTCGACGGGTGGGCCGCTCATGGGAGCTAGAATCGTCGGCACGGGATCATGCCTTCCCGAGCGGAAAGTGTCGAATGACGAGCTAACGAAACTCGTCGACACGTCCGACGAGTGGATCGTTCAGCGTACGGGCATCCGCACGCGCCACCTGCTCGGCGACGCGGAGACTCCGTCCGATCTCGGCGTGGCGGCGTGCCGCAGCGCCCTCGACGCCGCAGGGCGAGCCCCGGCCGACGTAGACCTCCTGCTTGTCGCCACGACGTTTCCCGACATGACCTGCCCGGGCACGTCGCCGTTCGTCGCTCAGGGCCTTGGGATGAAGGCCGCTCCGTTCTTCGACCTCACCGCCGGATGCACGGGGTTCGTCTACGGGCTCGCCATGGCCGACGCGTACTTGCGCGCCGGACTCGGAGCGCGCGTCCTCGTGCTGGGATTCGAGACTCTGTCCCGCGTGACCGATTGGTCGGATCGCCGGACCTGTGTCCTGTTCGGTGACGGCGCCGGCGCGGTGCTCCTCGAGCAAGGACGGCCCGACGAGGGCGTTCTCGGCGTCTGCCTCCGCGGCGATCCGGAGAAGGCGCTCCTGTTGCACATGCCTGCCGGCGGCACGCGATCGCCCGCGTCGCGCGAGTCGGTCGACAGGCGCGAGCACTTCCTGCGCATGGAGGGCTCCGGCGTGTTTCGGAGCGCCGTTCCCCTAATGCGCGAGGCCATGGACGGCGCGCTCGCGGCGGCCGGAAAAACGCGCGAGGACGTGGACTGGATCATTCCCCATCAGGCCAACGTCCGGATCATCGACGCGTTCGCCGATCGCCTCGGACTGCCGCGAGAGCGCGTGATCGTGAACGTCGACCGCGTCGCCAACACGTCTGCCGCATCCATTCCCATCGCGCTCGACGAGGCCGTTCGCGACGGCCGCGTTCGCCCCGGCCACCTCGTTGTCGTCACCGCGTTCGGTGCCGGCGTCACGTACGGAGCGGCAGTCATCCGCATGTAGGAGGTGGCGATGGCCGAGTTGACCGCGTTTCTTTTCCCGGGCCAAGGGCAGCTGCCGACACACGTCCTGGAGGTCGCTTCTGTCGCACCCCTCTACGTAACGGCCGAGCGAGAGGGTCTCGCCCTGCGCGCGTGGGTCGAGGCCGGAGATACGACGCGGCTCTCGCAGACCGATGCGGCGCAGCCGGCCGTGTTTCTCGACTCCCTCGCGCGCTGTGCCATGCTCGAGGCCACCGGGATCGCACCCGCGGTCGTTGCCGGCCACAGCCTCGGCGAGTACTCGGCTCTCGTTGCCGCCGGCGTCCTCGGCGCAGACGCCGCGCTCGACCTCGTCCTCCGCCGCGGCCGGCTGATGGCGTCCGTGCACGGCGGCATGGCCGCTGTCGTGAAGCTTGACCACAGGGCTGTGGCCGACGCGTGCGCGGCCGTTGGCCGCGGCGCCGTCGTCGCGAACCACAACGGCACGGCGCAATTCGTCGTCTCGGCACCACTCGACGCTCTGGAGGACGTCGAGCGCCGCGTCACCGCCCTCGGCGGACGAGCCATCCGGCTCGGCGTCTCGGGGCCGTTCCACTCGCCCGCGATGCGCCCTGCCGAGCAGGCACTCGCACCCTCGATCGCCGCCGCCGCGTTCGCCCCGCCGCGCCACCGCTTCGTCTCTTCGGTGACCGGCCGTCCTGAGGACGACCCCGCCTCCTTGCGGTCCTTGCTCGCGCGTCAGATGACGGCGCCCGTGCGTTGGCTCGACGTCCTTGCCGCTCTCGCCGAACTCGGCGTCATGCGCGCAATCGAGGTCGGCGCAGGGAGCGTCCTCACGCAACTCGGGAAGCGATCCGGCTATGCGATACGCTTCGAATCGTTCGAGGAGGTGCTCCATGAGTGAGTTCGCGAACAGAGTCTGCGTTGTCACCGGAGCGGCCCGCGGCATCGGCCGCGCGATCGCCGAAGCGCTGCACGCGGGCGGCGGACAGGTCGTCGGGATCGACCGCGACCCGGCACTGCGCGATGCGTTCGAAGCCGAGCTTCCCGGAGCCGTGCTCCTCGCCGCTGACGTCACGAACCGCGGTCAGGTCACGGCGGCGATCGACCAGATCGTGTCACGGTCCGGCGGCATCGACCACCTGGTCTGCAACGCCGGCATTTCGCGCGACGCGCTGGTGTTGCGGTTGTCCGAAGAGGACTGGAACGCCCAGCTCGCCGTGAACCTCACCGGCACGTTCCACGTCGTCCAGGCCGCCTTGCGCTCGATGCTGCGGCGCGACAGGGCGTCGATCGTCGCCATCGCGTCGGTCGTCGGCGAGACAGGAAACGCAGGCCAGGCGGCGTACGCCGCGTCCAAGGCGGGAATCACGGCCTTCTGCCGAAGCCTGGCCAAGGAGGTCGCGTCTCGCGGGCTCCGTGTGAACGTCGTCGCGCCTGGCTACGTCGAGACCGAGATGACAAGTGGCCTTCCGGCCGAGGTGCGCGCCGCCTACCTCGCCCGGATCCCGCTCGGCCGCGCCGCCGAAGCGCGCGAGATTGCGAACGTAACCTGCTTCTTGCTTTCGCCGCGGGCATCCTATATAACTGGGCAAATCGTCGGCGTGAACGGCGGGATGTTCCCGTAAAGGCCCTTCGCAAGGAGGTTTCCGGCAATGAGTGAGATCGGCGACAAGGTAAGAGCCATCATCTGCGACCAGCTCATGGTCGACGCGGACGAGGTGAAAGACGAGTCGTCCTTCGTCGAGGACCTGGGTGCCGATTCGCTCGACACGGTCGAGCTGATCATGGAGTTCGAAGACGAATTCGGCATCGAGATCCCCGATGAGGAGGCCGAGAAGATCTCGTCCGTGGGTGAGGCCATCGCCTACCTTGAGAAGCTCCTCGCGAACAAGGCGGCCTGACGAGCGCGGCCGACCCCGAGAGGGACGACGGAGTGCCGTCTGTCCCTCTTTCGTTTTCCCAGGTCCAGGCGCCGCGCGCGATCGGAGCATGAGATGACCTCGAACTGGCCCGATCTTCCGATCGGAAACTACCTTGCTGCTCTCGCATCGAGTTCCCCGACGCCCGGCGGTGGGAGCGCCGCGTCGCTCTCCGGCGCACTCGCCGCCGCACTCGGACGCATGGTGATTGCGGTCGCGCAAGAGAAGGAGCCCGCGGCGGATCGCGCGTCGCTCGACGCCCGCCTTCATGAGCTGCAAGATGGTTTCCTCGCGCTCGCCGAAGACGACGAATTGGCGTTCGCCGAGGTCATGGAAGCTCTGCGCGTGCCGCGCGACGACGCCGGTCGCGCCAAGCGGCTTCAGGCTGCGCTCGAGCGTGCCGCAGGCGTTCCGCTCCGCGCCGCCGAGGCCGGCGTCCGCGTGCTGCACAGCCTTGCCGAGGCCGAGCCGCACGCCTCGCGCTCGATTCTGAGCGACATCGGCGTCGCTGCGCACCTGGCGCTCGCAGCGATCCAGTCGTCTCTGCTCAACGTCGCAGTCAACGTCCGCTCGATCCAGGACCCCACCGTGGCCGCCTGCCTGCAAGGGCAGGCTGAGGAACTCCGCCGCGCCGCCCAGGCAGCGCACGCCGACGTCGTCGGTCGCGTCGACACCCGTCTCGCGCCGAAGGGCGCCTGATGGCAGCCCGCGGCGAACTCTCCCTTCTCTCCGCGCTCGACGCTGCGGTCGCCGCTGCGCGAGCAGCCGGCGACGTGCTCCGCCGCGGGTTCGGAACCCGTCTCGAAGGCACGCTGACGAAGACGCACCGGCACGATCCGGTGACGATCTACGACCGCGCCGCAGACCGCATCATCGCCGAGATTCTGCTTCACGCCGCCCCCCACGTTGGGATCCTGTCGGAGGAGGGGACCCATCCCGGCAGCGCCGCCGCGACGTGGGTCGTCGACCCCCTCGACGGGACCAACAACTTCCTCCGCGCAGTCCCGGATTTCGCGGTTTCGATCGCTCTTGTAGATGGCGACGGCCCCGCGGTCGGCTGTGTCTACGACCCGCTGCGCGACGAACTGTTCACGGCCGTCCGTGGCCGCGGCGCAGCGAGGAACGAAGTCCCCATCTCCGTCAGTTCGCAGTCGACGCTCGACGGTGCCGTTCTCGGCGTCGGCTTCTCCACCGAGCCGGGCCGCCGCGCGACGACCCTCGCGCAACTTCCGGCGTTCGTCGACTCGGTGCGCGCACTGAGGATCGTGGGATCGGCGGCGCTCGACCTCGCCTACGTCGCAGCGGGACGATTCGACGCCTCGTGGTACCTCTCGCTCCATGACTGGGACGTCGCCGCCGGGCGCCTGCTTGTCTGCGAAGCCGGCGGGCGTGTCACCGACCTCCGCGGCTTTCCGTTCGTTTCGGCCCTAGAGGACGGCCTTCTCGCGTCCAACGGGTCGCTTCACCCGCTCGTCCTCAACGCGCTGCGCGCGGCCGGCCGCCGATGACTGCGCCCGCGTCCCGCCGAATCGATCGCTACCGGACATTCATCGACGATTGGGACGCCTTCGTCACCGCATGCGCTCGCCCTCTCCCAGTGGATGCCCGCGTGAACACGCTTCGCACGAGCCCGGCGGCGCTCGGCGAGCGCCTCGCCCGCCTCGGCGCGACGGTCGAACCGGCGTCGTGGGATCCGTGTCTCGTGCGAGCCTCTCGCCCTCTCGGTCGCACCTACGAACACTGGCTCGGCTTGTTCTACCTTCAGGAGCGCGCCCAGTCGGCTCCCGTCCTCGCACTCGACCCACAGCCCGGAGAGCGCGTGCTCGACCTCTGCGCTGCTCCAGGCGGCAAGACGGTCGACATCGCCCTGCGAATGCAGAACACCGGCTGCATCGTCGCCAACGAGCCGAGCGGTCGCCGGCAGCAGGCGCTGCTCACGAACGTCAACCGCATCGGGATCTGGAACGTTGTCGTGACCGAATACCGCGGCCAGGATTTCCCGGCGGTCTCGCCGTTCGATCGCGCCCTCGTCGACGCGCCCTGCACCGCAGAAGGAACGCTACGCAAAGAGGCGTCGCTCCGCGGCGGGGCGACGGACGCGGCCGTGCGCCGGCTGGCCCGCCTGCAGGAACTGCTGATTGTGCGCGCGTTCGACCGTCTGCGGGTCGGAGGCGTGCTCGTCTACTCGACCTGTACGTTCGCGCCCGAGGAGAACGAGGCCGTTGTCCATCATCTCCTCGGCCTCCGCGAGGCGCGCGTCCTCCCTTTCCAGCCGCCTTTCCCGCACGCACGCGGGCTCACGGAGTGGGGCGGAGCGACGTTCCGGCCCGGAACCGACCTCTGCGCTCGCATCTATCCGCATCATCTCGATAGTGGAGGTGGCTTTGTCGCGCGCATCCAGCGACTCGCTTAGCGCCGAGGTCTGCGAATACCTCGAACGCCGCTTCGCTGTGCCGGGCACTGCGTTCGACGATGCCGCGTTCTTGGAGGTCGCGGGAGGGGAGATCTGGGTCGCCACCCGTGACGCCGCACGAGCCGGAGGCGCACGTCGTCCGCCCGGCCTTCGCGCGTTCCGCCGCTCGCCCGACGGCCTCAAGCCGACGAGCGCATTCCTCGTTTCGATCGGACATCTTGTCGCCTCATCGCGCATCGATCTCGATCTTGAGGCGCTTCGCTCGCTCCTCCTCGGACGCCGCCTCGCCGCCGATGTCACGGACGGCTACGTCGCGCTGTCGCACGACGGGGCCGTCTTCGGATGCGGCCTCATCGCCGACGGGATCGTCCGCTGCGTCATCCCGACCGGGCGAAGGCAAGAGCTGCTCGATGTTCTCGCAGCCTCTCCGCCGCGCCGAGCGCCGGAAATGTAATCCCCATCACAGATTCCCGCACTGACGATCGGCTACAATCCGCGTCGAAGTCGGATCCATCGATAAGGAGGTACGGAGAATGAAGATCAAGTTCCTCCTGCTGTCGACGATCGCTCTCGGGCTATTCGCCTCGATCGTCGCCAGTGGGGCTTCGCAGAATCTCGTTCTCATCTTGGATGCGTCGAACAGCATGAACAAGTCGTTCGGCTCGGAGACGCGCATTGCCGCGGCGCGGTCCGCGGTCGACAGTCTGATCGCGCGCATGCCGGAGCAGGGCAACGTAGGTCTCGTGACCTTCGGAAGCCGCGTCAGCTACCAGAACGAGGCCGAGAGCTGTCAGGACATCGAGGTCCTCTTCCCGCTCGCGCCGTACACGGCGACGATCGGGGCGGACATGGTTGCCGTGGTGAACGGGCTCGCGCCAAAGGGCAAGACGCCTCTTGCCGACGCGCTGACGATTGCCGGCAACGCGATCGGCGAGACCCGAGAGGGCGGCGTCATCGTTCTGGTCAGCGATGGCGAGGGCAACTGCGGCGGGAACGAGGCCATCGTCGCTCAGACGTTGGCGATGATGCAGCCGCCCATCGTGCTCCACGTGATCGGACTCGACATGGAGGTTCAAGCCAGCGAAGCGCTGCGCGCCCTGGCTGAGATCACCGGTGGCAGCTACTGGGGCGTGGCGGACTCGGCCGCGTTGGCCGACGCCCTGTTCACGGTCGTGTCGTCTGCGCCTGCCGTGAAAGTGCCCAGCACGACGCTCGATGGCGTGCCGCCCGAGTATGCAGCGCTCGCTGCGCGGCTTGGGTTCGTCATTGATAAGGTCATCTACGGCACGGACGGCGACGACGTCCTCTACGGCACCGCCGGCAACGACCTCGTGTTCGGACTTGGCGGGAACGACTTCCTGATTGGCCTGAGCGGACGCGACATCCTCGTCGGCGGCCCGGGCAAGGACATTATCGAAGGCGGGGACCACAACGACATCCTGTTCGGCGACGAGGGCGACGATCTCCTGTTCGGCGGCGCCGCGGATGACATCGTGTGTGGCGGCGCCGGCAACGACTCGATCGAGGGCGAGGCAGGCTGCGACATCCTCGACGGCGGAGCGGGTTGCGACACGCTGCTCGGCGGCGAGGGCGAGAACCTGCTCTACTCCACCGACGCGAGCGACATCCTGTTCCAGGGCGTGGCCGTGTACGGCACGTACGGGCTCTGCCCCGACGGCTGCGGCCCGCTGCCTGCGGCTCCCGCGCCGATATGCGCGACCCCGTCGACGCCGGCCTGCCCCCCAGGCACTCCGGCCGCGACCATGCCGCATGTAGCCATGCCGCCTGCGCCCGCGACGTGCAAGGCTCCGGCCATCGCCAAGGTTCTCAACGAGGGCGAGTCGATCCGACTGCACGGCGTGGCATCCGACTACGACTGCGACATCCTGTCGGTCCTGTGGCAGGCGTCGGCCGGTCGGTTCGACGATCCCACGTCGCTCGATCCGATGTACACGGCGCCGATGATCTCGGGATGCGGCGACCTTGAGGTCGAGGTCTGCTTGACGGCCGTCGATCGTTGTGGTGCCTCGAGCACGGACTCGTTCCGCTTGCGGATCGTGAATGTGAACCACGCGCCGACGGTCTCCGGCGGAGACGACCTGTGGATTGACGAAGGGGATGCAATCGTCCTCTCGGCGACCGCCTTCGACCCCGACGCAGAAGGTCTTGCCGTCCTCTGGGCCGTCGGTGGGCCCGGCTCGTTCGACGACGCCGCGGCGCTCTCGACCGTGTTCCATGCCCCGACGATCGACCTGTGCGAGGGCCTCACGATCCAGCTCGCCGTCACGGTCGTCGATCCGTGCGGCGCGTCTGCATGCGACACCGTGCTCGTGCACGTCCGCAATGTGAACCGCGCCCCGATCGTCGATCTCGGTCCGGACTTCGCAGTCGACGAAGGGCAGACGATCCGCTGGACCCCGGTGGTCGACGACCCGGACTGCGACCCGTTGCGCTACTGCTGGACGACATCGGCTGGAACGTTTGACGCCAGCGACGTCCAGAACCCGCTCTTCGCTGTTCCGGCGACGTTCAAGTGCGTGGGCGAGTGCATCGTCATCACGCTGACGGTCACCGACCCCTGCGGTCTCACGGCGTCGGATTCGGTCACCGTGCAGGTGCGCAACATCAATCGCGCGCCGATCGTCGAGCTCGGCGCCGACCTGTGCGTGAACGAAGGAAGCCCGATGACGCTTCTGCCTCGTGTGGCGGACGCCGACGGCGACGATCTGCGCTTCGTGTGGACCGTGTCGGCGGGCCGGCTCGACAGCACGTGCATTGCGACACCGGTGTTCATCGCGCCGATCATTCAGGACTGCACGGGCATCGACGTGACCGTCACGCTGACGGTGACCGACCCCTGCGGCCTCGTGGCGACGGACTCGGCGATCATCCGGGTCCTGAACGTGAACCAACCGCCCGTCGTGCACGCCGACCCGTAGGCTGAGACTCCGACTCCTATCGGTTGATCAGCGGTCTGCTCCTCTCTCCCAGGAGGGAGGAGCAGATCGCCTTTTTCTCCGAGCATGCCGTCTCGCCGAGCATCGCCAGGACCAGCGCACCGATCGGGTTCTCGCGAACGAGCGCATGCGCGACGTGCAGGTGCAGGCACTTGAGATGCGCGCGATCGACGATGCCGCCGATCCCGCCTGCCGCCGCCACGCCGTCCACGGACGCCGTTGCGGCAATCCGCCTCTCGCGTTCCGCGACGTACGCGTCGTGCGCTTGGTTGTGCGCGGCGCGCAACTCCGGGTCGTCAGCCAACCGCTGCTCGAGCCGACCGATCCAGCCTTCCGACTCAAGCCTGCCCACGGCGCGACGCAAGAACGGGCACGAGAGCCAGTAGAGCGTGGGAAAGGGCGTCCCATCGACGCGCGGCGAGACCCGGAGCACCCGCGGGAACCCATGTGGACACCTTGACGCCACCGAGTACTCCCCGCGAGGCGCCCGTCCGATCTGGCGCGCGATGAGATCCGCCTCTGTCAACGAGCCTCGTTCCACTCGCGCCTCCCGTAGCGCTCGCGCAGCCACCGCCGCGCCGCCGCGGCTTCCGCGGGCGAGATCGTGCCGGGCATGAGCCGCTGGCCGAGCGTCGCCGCGGACGCCAGAGCCATGCTGTCGGCAATGGCCGCCGCCGCACGAGAGATCGCGACGCGTCGCCCGAGCGCATCGGACAGCGTCGTCGTCTCGCTCGCGTGCGACCTCGTTCCCCCCGGCGCATAGCCTGTCTGCATGGCGAGCAGGAGGCCACCGAGCGCGAACTTGTCCCTGCGGACGAGCAGCGTCGCATGGACCAGCACAGCCGCGCCACGTCGCGCCTGTGCCGCCCCCGAGATCTTCCGCCCGGCAACCCGCACGCTTCGATCCTGAACTTCGGCGTCGATCCCGAGACCGCGTACTCCTGCGGCCACCGTCCGCCCCAGCCACGTGAACGCCTCGTCCACCGATCCGAGTCGCCCGTCGCTCAGGGTCACGGAGACATTGAGGTTCCCGGGGTAGTGATAGACGGCGCCCCCACCTGAGATCCTGCGCACGACCGGGATCCCGAGTCTGGCAAGCTCGTCGCGATCGCACTCGCTTGCCACGGCCTGCGATCGACCGACGACCACCGCTCGCCGGGACTGCCAGATCCGAACTGCGTCCTCTCCGCCGCGCCGCGCCGACTCAAACAGCGCTTCGTCCATCGCCAGGCCGCGCGCCGCAGCGCGCGGCGTCAGATCGACGACGAGTCGCATGCGCCCGACACCCCCGCTTCGGCGTGGTACGAGCTCCGCACGAGCGGCCCGGATGCGACGTGGGCGAACCCGAGACGCCACGCCTCGCGTGCGAGCGCGTCAAACTCGCCGGGAGGCACGTACCGCCGCACGGGGGCCGCGCGCCGAGACGGGGGCAAGTACTGACCAAGCGTGAGCGACGTCACGCCGGCCCGGCGCAGGTCGCCCAGCGCAGCGCGGATCTCGTCCACTTCCTCGCCCAATCCAAGCATCAGCCCGCTCTTCACCGGACGCCCCTCGGCGCCGACTGCCAGGTGCGCAAGCACGTTCAGCGATCCCTCGTACGACGCGCGCCGGTCGCGCATCGCCGGGGCCAGCCGCCGGACGGTCTCCACGTTGTGCCCGAGGACGTCCGCTCCGGAGGACACGACCCGCGACAGAGCGCCTGGGTTTCCGCCGAAGTCCGGCATCAGCACTTCGACGCGCGCGCCGACCGACGCGCGCTTGACGGCCCGCACGACCTTGGCAATCGCCGCCGCGCCTCCGTCCGGAAGATCGTCGCGATCGACCGACGTGAGCACGACGTGCCGGAGACCCAGCCGCTCGACAGCCGCGGCCACCCGCTCCGCCTCGCTCGGGTCGAGTTCCTCGCCGTGCGACGCGTGCGGCACTGCGCAGAAGCGACATGCTCGCGTGCAGGTCCCGCCCAACAGCAAGAAAGTGGCCGTTCGCGCGCTCCAACACTCCACGACGTTCGGACACCTTGCGCCCTGACAGATCGTGCGCAATCCCTGCTCCTCGAGCACGGCGCGGACTACTCCCATCTCCGCCGCTTCGGCGGCCGACGGCGCACGAACCCTCAGCCACACGGGGCGGCTATCCATCACGTCTCCCCAGTTGCTCGACCGTACATGTCTCCCAGTCTACGTCCAGGAGTTGTCCGTATTCGATCACGAACGTCCGTTCGACGTCGTCGAACGAGGGCGCGCTCCTCACGACATCGCGAATCGACACGGCCTTCACGCGCAGACCGCACGGATCGATCATCGCGAAGTGTCCCTCGTCGACGGCCACGTTGAGCGCAAGGCCATGCATTGTCACCCAACTGCGGACCGAGACACCGACCGACGCGATCTTGCCGGCCTCCGTCCACACCCCCGGCAGCCCTTCCCGCCGGCCTGCGTCCACGCCTTGCCGGGCAAGCGTCCGGATCGCTGCTTCTTCCAGCCGCCGCACATGCCCGCGCACGTCCCGACCTCGCTCGCGCAGGTCGAGAATCGCGTACGCGACCATCTGCCCGGGACCATGGTAGGTCACGCCGCCGCCCCGGTCGCTCTCGCAGACGGCGATTCCGGCGCTCTCCACGTCGGTGAGCGCAACGCGGAAGCTGTCGGCGCGCGCGCTCCTCCCACGCGTGAACACCGGATCGTGCTCGACGGTCAATAGCACGTCGGGCACCTCGCCGCTGGCGCGCAGCGCGTGGACACGCTGCTGGACGCCAAGCGCCGCGCCGTACGACATGCGCCCGAGGCGGACGTAGATCGCGCGCTGCCTACGCATCGAGCGACCCGAGGACGTCCCCCACCCGAACGCGATCCCCGACGTGGACGAGGACTTCGGCAAGGACCCCCGCAGCCGGGGACGGCACGACGAACGTCGTCTTCTCCGTCTCTACTTCGACCAAGTCGTCGCCCTCGCGCAGCGTAGCTCCCGCAGCACACAGCCATTCCACGACGACCGCCGATTCGATGTCGCCGAGATCGGGCAGCCGCACCGCCATTTTCGCCGTCATCGGACCATCCTTTCCCCGCGAGTCTAGCTTACGCGCCGGGCGCCTTCACCTTGTCGCACGCCGCGCTCCGCCCGTATAGTTGCCACGAGGAGGGAGCATGGGATTCTCGTGCGGCCTGGTCGGCCTTCCGAACGCCGGGAAGTCAACTCTTTTCAACGCCTTGGCCAACGCCGCTGCGCGCGTCGAGCCGTACCCCTTCTGCACGATCGCGGCCAACATCGGATCGATCGCCGTTCCCGACGAGCGGCTCGACCGGCTCGCCGGCCTCTTCTCCGGGAAGACCAAGGTCCCGACGCACCTCGACTTCATTGACATCGCCGGCCTCGTCGAACGCGCAAGCGAAGGCGAGGGGATGGGAAACCAGTTCCTCTCGGAGATCCGTGCCGTCGACGCGATCCTGCACGTCGTCCGCTGTTTCGAGCACGAGGATGTGCCGCACGTCGCCGGGACGCTCGACCCGCGGCGGGACATCGAGATCGTCGAGACCGAACTCCTGCTGAAGGATCACGAAACGCTGTCCCGCGTCGGGAAGCGCCTGCACCAAGAGACCAAGGGTACCGATCGGCTCGCCCCGGCGCGCGCCGCGGCCTGGGATGCACTCGTCGATCAAGTGGCACGCGGACTCCCGGTGCGCGCCGCTCACCTCGACCACGTGATCGAGCCCGTTGTCCGCGAGGCGAGTCCTCTCACAGGCAAGCCGTGCCTGTTCGTCGCCAATGTTGGAGATGATGGCGAGAACGCATACTCCGCCGACGTCCAGCGCGCCGCGACCGAGCGCGGCACCGAAGCCGTCATCATCCGCGGCCGGCTCGAGGCCGAAATCGTCGACGCGACCTCCACTACGGAGGAGCGAGGCGTCTTCCTCGCCGAGTACGGCCTCGCCGGGACCAGCCTCGATCCGCTCGTGCGCGCCGGCTACCGATTGCTCCATCTTGTGACGTTCTTCACGGTGGAAGGCCCGGAGGTCCGTGCCTGGACTGTGCCCGAGGGAACGACGGCGCCGCACGCCGGCGGTCGGATCCACTCGGACTTCGCCGACCGCTTCGTGTTGGCCGAGGTCATGGATCTGCCCCTGCTTCTCGCCGCGGGCTCGGAGAAGGCCTTGCGCGAGTCGGGCAAAGTCCGTCGGGCTGGCCGCGATTACGCCGTGCGAGACGGCGACGTCATCCACTTCATCTGCTCATGACGCCCACCGTGCTCCGATGCGACGATCCACGCGTCCACGCCGCGGTGCTCGAGGCGATCGAGACCGGCCTTGTCATGATCTTCCCCACCGACACGATCTACGGGCTCGGTGGGAATCCATGGGATGACGGCGTCGTGGCCAAGGCCCGCGCTCTGAAGGGCCGGGCAACCGATCAGCCATTCACGCTCCACGTGGCGTCGGTCGCCGACATCGACCGCTACGCCGGCATCCCGGACCGCGTGCGCCCGGCGATCCAGGCGCTCCTTCCCGGCCCCTACACACTCCTACTTCCGGCGCGGCCCGACGCCCCGGCGTGCTCCGTCGCCAATGGAGTTGTCGGCATTCGCGTCCCACGTCACGAGTTCTTTGCGTCCGTCGTCGGCCCCATCGGACGTGCGCTCTTCGGAACGAGCGTCAACGCCCACGGCGAGGAGCCGCTCAGCCGAATCGACGACATGATCGATCGCTTCCCGTCCGTCGACCTCGTGATCGTCGGGGATGTCGCGGGGACTCCGTCGGACATCCTCGACCTCACCGCGGTCCCGCCACGCGCCGTCCGCGGACGCCTCCCCGAGTCCTTGTGGACCTCCGAGGCGGCCCGCTCCCCCTAGGCGAGCCAGAGGATGGCAACGCCGCCGACCGCGCATGCCGTCCCGACAGCCGAGCGCCACGTGATCCGCTCGCCGAACAGCGCGGCGCCAAGCGGCAGGAGGAACACCGGAGTCAGCGCCATCAGCGTCGACGCGACGCCGACCGGAGCGTTCGCAAGAGCCACAAGCGACAGCGTCACGCCCATCGTCGGCCCGACCAGCGCCCCGGCCGTCGTCGCCAACGCCGCCTTGCGGTCGCTCAGGCCGTCCAGCGTCGCCCGCCAACCGCCGCGCGGCAGCGCCACGAGCCACGCCGCGATCGTCGCGGCGAAGATCTGCAGCACGTTCGTCGACAGGACGGGGAACCCGCCGCTCATCCCTTTGAGCGAGAGGAGGTACCGCAGCGACTGCGCGACGACCGTTCCGAGCGCGAACAGCACCCCGAGCTTCGGATTCCGCGCCGCATCCGCGTCGCCGTGTGTGCGCGCCGTCACAATGAGCAGGACCGCCGACATCGTGACCGCGACGCCGATCCCCTGCAGCCAGGACAACGTCTCGCCAAGCGTGATCCACGCTAGGAACGCGCTCGACACCGGGATCAGCGCCGTGACCACCGACGTCCGATGGGCGCCCAGATGGTAGAGAGCGCGGAACAGGAACGCATCGGCAATCGTGAACCCGATCACGCCGGAGAGTCCCAGCCACAGCCATCGTGACGCTTCCGCTCCCATCGGGAGAGGGACACCGTAGCACGCCAGATGGGCGGCGGCAAGGAACACGAGCGCGAACAAGAGCCGCAGACGATTCACGCGGTCGGCACCGATCCGGCGCACGGCCGCCGTGAACGCGAGATAGCTTCCGGACCAGAGCGCCGCGGTGGCGAGCGCGGCCCATTCTCCGATGTGCGACATGTCGAGGTTCCTCTAGACCCGCGGCGTCGGCTCGAACCGCGCGGTGAAGTGTCGCAGCGGCCCCGTGCCTTCGACGATGCGGTAGCCGGGAAGGGCCGCGCGGCCGGCGCACACGGCGGCCGCGGCGTCGGCCACGACGTCGAAGTGGTCTCGCACGTAGACCCGCCGCGGAATTGCTAGGCGGACCAGCTCGAGGCGAGGGTAGACTGGACGTCCCGCTTCATCCTCGTGGGCGAACATCACGCTGCCGATCTCAACAGCTCGCACACCGCCTTCGAGGTAGAGCGCGTCGGTCACGGCAAGCGCCGGAAACCGACCCTGCGGGAAGTCCGGCAGCAGCGCCCGCGCGTCGATGTAGACCGCGTGCCCGCCCACAGGCTCGAGGATCGGCACGCCCCGCTCCCGCAGCGCTGCCGCGAGGTAGCGCGTGTCGCCGATCCGGTCCGCCAGATAGTGCAGGTCGAGCGCCTCGCGCAGGCCGACAGCGACGCAATCGAGGTCTCGTCCCGCAAGACCGCCGTACGATGTGAATCCCTCCATGAGGATCAGGCGATCCCGTGCCCGCTCGTGCAGCACGGGGTCGTTGAGCGCGAGCAGGCCGCCGATGTTCGCAAGCCCGTCCTTCTTCGCGCTCATCGTCATCCCGTCGGCCAAAGCGAACATCTCGCGCGCGATGTCGATCGGCGACGCATCCGCGTATCCGGGCTCCCGCTCGCGAATGAAGTACGCATTCTCCGCATAGCGGCAAGCGTCGATGAACAGTTGGAGCCCGCGCTCGTGCACAACTCGACTCACGTCGCGCAGATTGGCCAAGGACACCGGTTGGCCGCCGCCGCTGTTGTTGGTGACTGTGATCATGACGAACGGAACGCGCCCAGGTCCCGCCGTGTCGAGCGCGCGCTCGAGTTTCTCGAGATCCATGTTCCCTTTGAACGGATGGAGGGAACGCGGATCGTAGGCCTCGTCAATCACGCAGTCGACGGGCTTCCCGCCGTTGGCCAGGACATTGGCCCGCGTCGTGTCGAAGTGCATGTTGCTCGGGACGACGTGGCCCGCCCGGACAGCCGCCGAGAACAGCACGTTCTCCGCCGCCCGCCCTTGATGCGTCGGCAGAACGTAGCGGAACCGAAAGATGTCATCGACGACAGCTCGGAACCTCTCGTAGCTACGGCTGCCGGCGTACGACTCGTCGCCGACCATCATCGCCGCCCACTGCTCCTGGCTCAGCGCGCCGGTGCCGGAATCGGTGAGCAGATCGACGTACACGTCTGACGAACGGAGATTGAATACGTTGAATCCGGCCGCCTCGAGTCGCGCGCGTCGCTCGGCGGCCGAGAGAATCGCGATCGGCTCTACGACTTTGATCCGGTACGGCTTGAAAGTGTCCCTACTGTGCATCTGCGCTCCTCTCCTCCCTCGAACCTACAGACAGACCCCGACCCGCGGCGCGCCGGAAGGAGAGGCGGGTGAGGGATGTTGCGTCGCACAGCCGCGACGGCATCGAATGCGTTGCTCTGAACCCGCAGATCGATTCTCGATGAGACCCGCATCGTCCCCACCCCCCTACAGTGGCTAGAACATGGTAGACCGTCGTCGGAATGGGCGCAACCGCGCGTTCCGGTTGACCCTCCGGCGCTCGCCGTCTACAGTTGCCACGCCCCAAGGAGGCGATGCCGGAGATGCGCGATCGAGAGCCGAAGAGCGAGTCCCCGCGGCGAGGCGCCGCACGCGCCGCACGTCAGGCACGGGCCGAAGGGCGCACGCCTGTCGATGTCGCGCGCCAACTCGCGCGACGCCGGAGCGCCGACGAGCGGCGCGTCGCGTGCGAGCTCGCCGCGGTCGGGGCTGCCGACGACCCCCGCGAGGCAATGAGCGTTCTCGAAGCGCTCGTCGCCGACAGCGACCGCGCCGTGCGCACGACCGCGACCGCCGCGGTCAGTCGCGTCGCGCGGCTGCAGTTCGAGCGAGTCCTCGAGTCTCTCGTCGCGTGGCGTGACGCGGATTCCCCGCCGCTGCGACGGGCTGCCGCGCTCGCCGTCGCGCGCAGCGCCGAGTCCCACCGTCTCGAACGCGCTCCCCATGTCGCCAGATTCGTCCGGCCGCTCCTCGGCGACGCCGAGCCTGCGGTGCGCCGCGTCGTCACCGCCTCGCTCGTCCCGGCGTTCTTGCGCGCGTACCCGGAGACCGCGTTCGAGACTCTCGTCGAGTCCTCGACGTCGAACGATCCCCGCGTGTTACGGGACGTCGCCATGGCGTTTTCCTCGCCCGCCGCGGGTCCGCTCGTCAAGCGTGCTCTGATCGTCTTGCGGAAGCTCGCACTCGACGAGCGCCACGCCATCTGGCGCGCTGTGGCCGCCTCAATGTGGCGACTCGGTCGACAGCGTCCGGATGTGGTCCGTCCGGAACTCGATCGCTGGCTCGACGACGAAGCCCGGGCGAAGCCGGCGCGCGAGGCGCTCAAGCGCCTCTAGCGGAAGGGCTCCCGTCCAGCCCGTGAACCTTTGGCCGCGCGATCGTCACTCACCTATCATCACTGACGTCCGTTGTAGGGAAAGGGGGCACCGTGAGATTTCTGCGTGGTGTGATTCGTGGAGGCGGGATCGGGGCGTTCTTCTTCTTCAGCTGGGTCATCCAGCTCCTGTGGAACAGCATTCTCGTCGATCAGCTGGCTCTCGCGCCCATCAAGGTGAACTACTGGCAGGCCGCCGCATTGTGGTTCCTGTCCATCATCTTCTTCGCCTGGGCGGGCATTGGGGTTGGTTCCACCGCCCGCCGATGGTGGAAGGGAGACTCGCACTAGGATCGTGGCACACACTCCATCGCGGCGCGCCGGCGCCGATCCGTGGGACGAGCTTCGTTGGCTGGCCGAGTCGCCGTACGTCATCCTCGACACCGAAACGACGGGCCTGCTCGAGCCTGAGATCGTGAGCATCGCGCTGGTCGACGACGTCGGCCGGTCGCTGTTGCACGAATTCGTGCTCCCGGCCAAGCCGATCGAGCCTGGGGCTTCACGCATCACGGGCATCACGGTCGCTTCGCTCGCAGGCCGGCCAGCCTTTCCGATCATCGCCGGCGAGGTGGCCCGCCACGTGAGCGGCAAGCGCGTCGTCATCTACAATGCCGCCTACGACCTCGCCGCCCTCGCCAACACGCATCGACGCTACGGGCTCCCGCTGCCTCTGTTCGAGCCGTGGTGCGCCATGGAGTGGTTCGCCCGCGTCTACGGGCAGTGGGACTCCGCGCGCGCCGCATACGTCTGGCAACCTCTCCGCAAGGCCGCGACGCACTTCGGGATCGAGGCAGAGGCGGCGCACGACGCCCTGGCTGACTGTCTGACGACATATGGCATTCTGCGGGAAGCGATGCGTCGATCAGGCCTCCGCTCCCTCGGAATGGATCCCCTTCTCTAGCCTGGGTACCCCACTCTCTCTACTCGAACGAGGGGCGAGGCTTCCAGAACTCCCAGAACCTGCGCCCGACGAGACTCGCCGACACACGGCCGTCGCGCAACGTGAGGACGAGATCCATGACGTGGGCGCGCTCGGTCTTCACGTTGACGATGCGGCACACGGCGATCGCACGGCCCATGAGCTTGCCGTCGCGCAGCACGAGCTGCGCGTCCCCGAGATCGAATCGCGCGTCAGTCAACGCGAGAACGACGTCCGCCGCGCGCTCGTCGCTCACGATGACAAGATCGCGCTCGTTGAGCACGACGCGAAGCTCGGCATCGACATCGATCGCCGAGGAATTCGCTCCACCGGACTCCGTGCGAAGCGCGACGGTCCGCGCCCCGGCAAAGGGATCGGAGGGCGGCCACGCGAGCGCCACCGCGACGCCCACGACGAGGACTCCGGTCCCAACAAGCCACCGCGCCTTTCCTGTCATAGGTCTCCTCCTCGGCCGTCTCCCGGCCCGCACCACCCGGGACTCCCGCCCGGGGCGCCTGCGGGTATCATCGTCGGACCGGCTGGGGTGTGACAAGAAGAGGAGGGTGCTTGTGGCGACGCAGACACCGAGGAGTCGATGGTGGGTCTGGGCTCTGCTGGCCCTTGGGGCGGTCGTGGCGGCATACCTCGCGGTCCCCGGGCTGTCGGATTGGGTCACGGACCGGCTCGCCGGTCGCCCCGAGGCGGTGACAGCGCCCGAGCCGCCGGTGGTCGAGGCGCCGCCTGTCCCGGCGCCCATCCCGGCCGCCTCCGGCACGCGGATCGGCGAGCGGGCGCCGGACTTCACACTCCCCTCGCTCGGAGGCGCGAGCGTGTCCCTGTCGCAGTTTCGCGGTCGGATCGTGATCCTCGACTTCTGGGCAAGCTGGTGCGCACCGTGCCGCGCCACGATGCCCAGTCTTCACTCCCTGTGGCGCGAGGTCGCCAGCCACGGCGTCGAACTCGTTGGCGTCAGTCTCGACCGGACGGCAGCGGCCGCGACCGCCTATCTCGGGGCGAACGACTTCACCGATATGCTCGCGCTATGGGGCTCGTACGCGGCAGCGCAGGCCGTGGCAACGCAGTATCGCGTCACTGGAATCCCCCACACGTTCATCATCGACCGCGCCGGCGTCGTCCGATTCAACAATCACCCGGCCCGTCTCGATCGCGCGCTCCTCGAGTCGCTCCTCTAGCCTCGCGGCTTCGGACTGTGTGCGGTATACTGCCGCGCGGCGCAGCACAGTGTTGCGCCGCGCACGCGAAGGGAGACCAATCTTGAGCACTCTCGCCACCTACCGCGAGCACCTCGCCGAGATCGGCAAGCTTGGCTCGGCGGCCGCTCTGTTGGGATGGGATCTTCAGACACACATGCCGCCCAAGGCCGCGCCGTACCGCGCCTTGGTTCAGGGAAAGCTCGCACGAATGGCCTTCGAGCTCTCGACTGCGGACGTGCTGGGCGCTTATCTTGCCGAGCTGCGGAGAGACGACACTCTCTCCCCGCTCGAGAAGGCGAGCGTGCGGATCAACGGCAAGGCGTACGACCGCGCCCGCGCCGTCCCGGCGCAGTTCGTCGAGGAGCGCCAGATCGCGCAATCCGAGGCGCAAGGCGCATGGATCGAGGCGCGTCGGACGAACAACTACAGCCTGTTCCAGCCCCATCTCGAGAAGGCGGTCGACTTCGCCCGCCGCCTCGCGGAGTACTACGGCTACAAGGACCATCCGTACGACGCGTTGCTCGAGGACTTCGAGCCCGGGCTGACCTGCAAGCAGCTCCGCGCGATCATTGAGCCGCTGCGGTCCGAGCTTGTTCCGTTCCTCAAGAAGCTGACCGCGGAAGGCCAGGCGCCTGATGCGAACGTGCTGCACGGAGCGTATGACGCCGACGAGCTTCGGAAGCTGACGCGCCACGCGCTCGAGATCATCGGCTACGACTTCGAGGCCGGCGCGGTCGACGACGTAGCGCATCCGTTTACCGCGACGATTGGCCCCGGAGACGTGCGGATCACGAACCGCTACCCAACGGACTCGCCACTCCCGAGCTTGTTCGGCGCGCTGCACGAGGGAGGACACGCGCTGTACAACCAGGGACTCGGCCCCGAGCTGTTCGACCTGGGGCTCGCCAACGGATCCTCGAACGGAATCCATGAGTCCCAGTCGCGGATGATCGAGAACCAGGTCGGGCGCAGCCGCCCGTTCTGGCAGTTCTTCCAACCGGCCCTCGCCCAGCACTTCCCGAAGTTTACGAGCGTCCCCGCTGACGCTCTCTACCGGGCATGCAACGTGGTTGCGCCGTCACTGATTCGCGTCGAGGCCGATGAGGTGACGTACAACCTGCACATCATGCTGCGGTTCGAGATTGAGGCGGGCCTCGTCGAAGGGTCGATCCGCGTCGCCGATCTGCCGACGCGCTGGAACC
Organism: Candidatus Bipolaricaulota bacterium; assembly: GCA_041302485.1. GTDB lineage: Bacteria > Bipolaricaulota > Bipolaricaulia > UBA7950 > UBA9294 > CAIOGO01. Next base: position 8,741 of record JBFYRA010000036.1, on the reverse strand, counting down.
AGGCGATGCACGACTACCTCGGCGTCGTTCCCCCGACGGACGCGCTCGGCGTTCTGCAGGATGTCCACTGGTCGCTCGGCTACGTCGGCTACTTCCCGTCGTACATGCTCGGGAACCTGTACGCAGCGCAGATGTTGCCGACGATCCGCAAGAGCCTGCCGAAGCTCGACGATCAACTCCGCAAGGGAGACCTGAAGCCGCTCCTCGGCTGGCTGCGCGAGAACGTCCACCGCCACGGCGCGGCGTTCGAGCCCGACGAACTCATCCAGAGGATCACCGGGGAGCCCTTGAGCGGGACGCACTTCGTGCGCTACGTCACGGAGAAGTACACAGACATCTATCAGCTCTAGTCGGGGCCGGACGCCGACTCGCGGGCGCCCTGCTTGTCCCTCCCGCCGCGCCGTCGGCCGGAGTGGGGCGAGCGCGGCGCCCGCGTTCGCTTTCTCGGCTCGCTCGCCGCGTCCGACCGCGGCCCCGGCGAGGACGAGCACATCGCCAGGAGGGCGTCGTGGATTGTCTCGAGCTGATACTCGCGCGTACGCTGCGTGACCGAGATGTGGTCGAACGGCGCAGCCCCGAGTTGGCGCAGCCAGCGCTCCATCTCCGCGAGGCAGTGCACGGCCCCGCCGCCGCTGCCGCCCGCCGCGGCAATCGCGATCGCCGGCTTTCCGGACAAGACGCTCGGCGAGGCCTCGGACTTCGTCGCCTCGCAGCGCCGCAGGCGGTCGCAGACCGCCTTCATTGGCTCGCTCGGCTCGCCAAAGTACACGGGTGTGACCAAGACGTAGCCCTCTGCCTCGCCGAACATGCCCTGCAGGTCGGCGAAGTCGTCGTCGATGCAGCACTGGTGCTCCGTCCGGCAGGAGCCCCACCCGTTGTCGCAGACCGCGCATCGGTCGAGTCGAAAACTGTTCAGATTGATGACGCGGGCACGACTGTGTCCGTCCACAACACCTTGACGCGCCGCCTCGCCGCATGCGGCGGTGAGGCCCTCTTCGTTCGGACTGCTCGTCACGACAAGTACCTTCATCTCATTCCTTTCGTCAGGCCAATCCCCGGGAAGCGCGGATCGCTTCCAGCACCCGCTCAGGCGTGAACGGCGTACGCCGCAGCCGCACGCCGACGGCGTTGTAGATCGCGTTGGCAAGAGTGGGAATCGGTCCGTTGATGCCAATTTCGCCCACCGACTTCGCGCCCATCGGGCCGCTCGGCTCGTAGGAATCCACGAGCACGACCTCGATCGGCGGGACGTCGCGAGCGCCCAGGATCTTGTAGTCGAACAGGCTCGCATTGCGGACCCTGCCGCGCGAGCTGAACTGCATCTCCTCCGTCATGGCGTAGCCGATCCCGTTGACCAGCGCACCTTCCATCTGCCCCTCGGCCAGCCGCGGATTGATCGCGACACCGCAATCGACCGCAGCCACATAGTGCAGGACCTTCACGACTCCCGTCTCCGTGTCCACGGCCACGCGCGCGAAGTTGGCGAGGAACGGGGGCGGCGACTCGCTCGGCACACACGACGCGGTTGCCGCAATCTGGAACTGGTCCGACTCGTACATCGCCCGTTCGCAGACGCGGGCGAGCGTCACCGAGCCACCCGAGGCGCCCACGACGCTGCCACCCCGCAGAGCCAACCGGTCGCGCGACTCGCCAAGCAGGGGCGACGCGACATCGAAGATCTGCTCGCGCACCTTCTCCGCCGCGCGCTGCACGGCCATCCCCGACACGTACGTCGTCGACGACGCGTAGGCTCCGACGTCGAACGGCGTCAGGTCGGTGTCCGACGAGGTCACGAGGATCTTCTCGAGCGGCACGCCGAGGACTTCCGCGGCGACCTGAGCGAGGATCGTGTCCGACCCCGTCCCGAGGTCGGTCGCGCCCATCAACAGGTTGAACGAGCCGTCCTCATTCATTTTGAGCGTCGCCGCCGCCATGTCGATCTGCGGAATCCCCGATCCCTGCATCATGATCGACATGCCGACTCCCTCGACCCACGGACCCGATGTCACCCGCTTCTTCCGCCGGTCGGTCCACCCGATCCGCTCGGCGCCGATCCGCAGACACGCCTCGAGCTCGCAGCTCCTCACCGTCTGGGACACACCCTCGCGCCCCTCGCCGAGCTTCTCGAAGATCGGCGATCCCTCGCCGGCGCGAATTGCGTTCTTGAGCCGGAACTCGATCGGATCAAGGCCCAGCTTCTCGGCGGCTTCGTCGATCGCCGTCTCGAGCGCGAAATAGCCCTGCGTCGCGCCGTACCCGCGGTACGCGCCCCCGACGGGCAGATTCGTGTACAAGGCCTGCCCAAAGAAGTGCGCGTTCTGCGCCTTGTTGTAGAGCGGAAGCGTCTTCGAGCCCGTGTTCGCGAGCACGGTCAGCCCGTGCGCCCCGTAGGCCCCCGTGTTCGAGATCGCTTCCATCTCAATCGCGTGCAGAAGCCCGGTGTTCCGGATGCCGAGCTTCACGCGGACTCGCATCGGATGGCGCGTCCGCGACGACGTGAACTCTTCCGGCCGCGTGAGCCAAAACAGCGCCGGCCGTCGAGTCTTGAGCGCCACCCAGCCCGCGATATCCTCCAACAGGACTTCCTGCTTCACCCCAAAGCCACCGCCGATCCGCGGCTTCACCACGCGGATCCGGCGAATGGGGATCTCGAGCGTCTGGGCGACAATGCGCCGCACGTGAAACGGCACCTGCGTGCTTGTCCGGAGCACGAGCCGATCCTCGGCGTCGAGCGATGCCAGGACGACGTGGGTCTCGATCGGCGTGTGCTGTGCGTACTGCGTCTCGCACGTCGTCTCGATCACAAGGTCGGACTCGGCGAAACCGGTCTCGACGTCGCCGACATCAATGTCGACGTCGGCGACGATGTTCCGTGCCGCATCGTAGATGCCCTTCGCATCATCCTCGTCATGGATCCTCGGCGCTCCGGCGGCCCGCGCCTCGTCGATCGACAGGATCGCAGGGAGTTCCTCGTACTCGACCCGAATCGCTGCCAGCGCGCGAAGCGCGATCTCTTCAGACTCCGCCGCAACAGCAGCCACGCGATCCCCAACGTAGCGAACCTTCGTGTCAAACATGCGCGTGTCGTACGGCGACGGCTCGGGAAACCCCTGCCCGGCGGTCGTATGGCGCGTCGCGGGCGTGTTCTCGTGCGTCATCACGAGGCGAACGCCCGGCATCCGCTCGGCGTCTCGCGTGTCGATCGAGACGATCCGCGCGTGCGCGTGGGGGCTCGCGAGCATCTTCACGACGAGCGCGTCGGCCAGATCGACGTCGGGGACGAACAACGGGCGTCCGGTCACGAGTCCGCGACCATCCACCTTGCGCTCGCTCTTTCCGACCACCGAAAACGATCGCGTCATCGCGTCTCCCTCATCCGCGCCGCGGCGCGCTCGATCGCTTCGACCTGCTTCACGTAGCCGGTGCAGCGACAGAGGTTCCCGGCGATCGCGTCGCGAATCTCCGGCTCGCTCGGACTCGGATTGCGCGACAAGAGGTCGATCGCTGACAGGACCATTCCCGGCGTGCAGTAGCCGCACTGCACAGCGCCTGTGTCGAGGAACGCCTCCTGCACCGGATGCAGTTGTCCGCCGTCGGCGACGCCTTCGATCGTGACGACGCTCGCCCCGTCGGCCTTCACGGCGAGGACGAGACACGCATTGACCGCCCGCCCGTCGAGGAGGACCGTGCAGGCGCCGCAGTCTCCCGCCTCGCAACCTTTCTTGACGCCGACGAATCCCTCGCGCCGCAGGAGCTCGAGCAGCGTGTCCCCCGGCCCCGCGGCGTACGTGCGCTCGCGCCCGTTCACGGTCAACCGGATCACGCGGACTCTCCTCTCCCGCCGCCGATCGCCTCAAGACAACGGCGCACGCCCACGGCGGTCAACGTTCGTCGATACTCGCCGGTCGCGCGTCGGTCGTCACGCGCATCGACGTCCTCCGCCGCGGCACGCGCTGCGGCCTCGATGTCCGCGCTCGTCACCCGCCCCGCGGCGAGCGCCGCCTCGGCTCGTGGGAGTCGCCGCGCCACGGCCGGCGTTCCGCCAACGACCACCCGAACGTCGCGGCAGATCCCGCTCTCGCGTCGCAACGAACAGGCGCAGTTCAGAACCGCGACATCGAACGCCGTTCGCGAGAACTTCTCAAACGCCGCCTCCGCGTTGCCGAAGGCGCCGGGCAGTCTGACGGCAAGAACGAGCGGGAACGGCTCGCCTCGTTCCTCCCGCGCCAGTTCAAGACTGAGTGATCGCGTCCGTCCGTCGAACACCTCGAGACGCGCGTCCAGTGCGATCAACGCGGTCACGACATCAGACCACGGGTGCGCGCGAACGACGGCGCCGCCGATCGTCGCCACGTTCCGCTGGAGCGGCGACGCCACCTGGCGGAAGACGCCTGGCAGGAAACCGCGAGCCGCCGCGGCGCTCTCCGGAGCTTCCAAGACCTCGGTGAGCGTGGTCATCGCTCCGATCACGAGGTCGTCACCCTCGCGCCGAACGCCGCCAACGCCCAGCCCCGCGAGATCGATCAGCGTCGTCACGCTGGGCGGCGCGTACAAGACCAGGTCGACCCCGCCTGCGAGGAAGCGGGAACTCCCAGGGTCTTCCAGTCGGCTTCGCCAAGCCTCTTCGACACTCCGTGGACGCAGGACCTTCTCTATCTGATGGACCGCCAAGATCTCTCCTATTCCGCTCAGTATCGCCGCGCGTCCGCGGCGAGACAAGAGCCGAGCGTCGGGAGATCTGATTGTCCGACCGCCTGACAGGTCGTATCCTCGGTGCGACCGTCATGGCCGGGCCGGCCTGCGCCGGCGGGCAGCCGGCATGGGGGCGGCTCGTGCCGGGCGGATGCTGGGGAGAGGAGAGCGCGTGCAGAGGATCCTCGAGAATGCGGTCGTCTGGGATGGCGCCGATGACGTGCGCCGCGCGAGCATCGTTGTCGACGAAGACGTCGTCACCCACGTCGGGCCAACGCCGCCTCGCCTTGCGACCTCCGCCGAGCGAATCGACCTCCGCGGCGGCTTGGCGATCCCCGGGCTTGTCAACGCCCACGGCCACGCGTACAGCGCGTTGGCTCGCGGGATGGCGGTTCCTGACTACGCCCCCCGCTCGTTTGCCGAGATTCTTGAACAGCTATGGTGGCGGCTGGACAAGGCGCTCGATCCGGCCTCGGTGCGCGCGAGCGCCCTCGTGGCCGCGATGGACGCGGCGCGCTGCGGCGTCACGACCGTGATCGATCACCACGCGAGTCCGACCTGCATCGCAGGCTCGCTCGATCTCGTCGGCGAGGCCTTCGCGGAGGTCGGACTTCGCATCGGCCTGGCCTACGAGGTCTCGGACCGCGACGGCCCCGCGGCGTCGCGCGACGGCATCGCCGAGAATGCCCGCGCGTTCTCGGCGCCCCGCGGTGCGGCGGGAATGTCCGCCGCGCTGTTCGGTCTCCACGCCGCGTTCACGTTGTCTGACGAGACACTCTCCGCGGTCGCCGATGCGCTCCCCGACGGAGCGGGCGTCCACATCCACGTCGCCGAGGGACCCGAGGACGAGGAGTTGTCCGTCGCGCGGCACGGACTCCGCGTGGTCGAGCGGCTCGACCGCTTCGGGCTCTTGCGTCCGCAATCTGTTCTCGCGCACTGCCTCCATCTCGACGAGGCCGAGAAAGATCTCCTTGCCGAGCGAGGCGCGATCGTTGTGCACAATCCGCGATCGAACATGAACAACGCCGTCGGCACCATGGATCTTGACGGGTTCCTGCGCCGAGGCGTTCTCGTCGGGCTGGGCACCGACGGCCTCGGGGCCAACCTCCTCGCCGAGCTCTTCACAGCCGGCCTCCTCCAGAAGCACGTTCGGCGCGACGCACAGGCGGCGGGATTCGCCGACCTGCACCGCCTGCTCTTCGCCAACAACCCCGCGATCGCCGACCGCGTGCTCGGCGCGCGCGTCGGCCGCATCGCGCCCGGGTGGAAGGCCGATATCGCCGTGCTGGACTACGACGGCCCGACGCCGCTCGATGCCGACACGATGCTCGGGCACCTCTTGTTCGGAGTCGCCGTCCACGCGCTCCGCGTCTCTCACCTATTCGTCGCCGGCCGCCCGGTGCTGCGCGACGGATCGTTCGTCGGACTCGACGAGCCCGCCGCGTTGGCGCACGCACGAGACGCAGCAGGCGCCCTGTGGCGACGCGTCGGCGCGGGAGGCCCGCGATGACGGCGCGGATGCGGCCGCTTCCGTTCAACCGCCTCCTCGCGCTCGCGCTCGCCGAACACGCCGAGCAGGAGTCGATCTACGGCGTTCCCGACGCTCTCTTCTATCAGCCTCGGCCGGACCGCCGTTTTGAGACGAATCGCCCGTTTGCTCGGCGCCTCGGCACGCCGATCGGCCCCGCGGCCGGTCCCCACACGCAGATGGCGCAGAACATCGTCGCCGCCTGGCTGTGCGGCGCGCGCTACATCGAGCTGAAGACTGTTCAGGTTCTCGACTCGCTCGAGATCCCGCGTCCGTGCATCGACGCAACGGATGAGGGGTACAACGTCGAGTGGTCCCAGGAGCTGTCGCTCGACGAGTCGGCGCGCGAATACGCCCACGCTTGGGCGCTCATCCACGTGCTCGGACGCGCGCTCGGGTTCGCGGCGGAGCATGACGCGGTCGCGTTCAATCTGAGCGTGGGTTACACGCTCGACGGCATCCGCAGCGCCTCCGTGCAGCGGTTTCTCGATCGCATGAGGGACGCTCGCGGACTGGTCGATCCGGTGCGTGCGACGCTCGCCACCGACTTCGCGCGCCTCGCGGACGTCGACATCCCACATCGGATCTCCGATAGCGTGACCGTTTCGACCATGCACGGCTGTCCGCCGGAGGAGATCGAGCGGATCGCCTGCCACCTACTGAACGACCGGGAGCTCGACGTCGTCGTCAAGCTCAACCCGACGCTTCTCGGCGAGGCGCGGGTTCGCGAGATCCTCCACGGCGACCTCGGATTCACCCATCTCGAGATCCCCGACGACATCTTCGCGCACGATCTGCGCTTCGATGCGGCACTCGACCTCATCGCCTCGCTGCGCACGGCGGCTGCGGCGTGCGGCCGCACGTTCGCCGTGAAGCTCTCGAACACCCTCGCGATGCGCAACCCGAGCACTGCACTCCCCGGGGACACCGTGTACATGTCGGGCCGCGCGCTCTATCCGATCACGGTCGCGCTATTCCAGACGCTACGCCACGCCGTAGGCAACGATCTCCCGATCACGTACTCGGCCGGCGCCGACGCACTCAATGCTCCTGCCCTTCTCGCGGCCGGAGCGTGCCCGATCACGTTCGCCACGGAACTACTCAAGCCAGGCGGCTACGCGCGCTTACGCCATGTTCTCGACGAGATCGACAGGCATATGGACGCTGCGGGAGCTCCGACGCTCGATGCCTTCGCTTCGGATGCCGCCCGCGCGCTCGATCATGAGGCGAAGGGGGCGGTTGGCGACCCGCGCTACCGCGCAGACTACGCCGCGCCTGAGCTCGCGAAGCTCGAAAGCCCGCTCACCCGCTTCGACTGCATCACGGCGCCGTGCGTCGCAACGTGTCCGACATGCCAGGACGTCCCCGTCTACGCCGCGTGTCTCGCGAACGGCGACGCCGACGCGGCGCTTGCCGCTGTGCTGCACCGGAATCTCCTCCCCACGATCACGGGACAGATCTGCACGGCGCGTTGCGAGTCTCGTTGCACGCGAGCCCATCTCGATCGTCCGGTCCGAATCCGAGACCTGAAACGGTTCGCGGCCGAGCACGGGCGTGTCAGCCTGTCGCGCGCTCCAGCGGCCGGGCGGCGCGTCGCCGTGCTCGGAGCCGGGCCCTCCGGGCTTGCCGCGGCAGGGGCTCTCGCGCTGTCCGGTGTTCGCGTGACCGTGTTCGAGCGGCGCGACCACGCCGGCGGCATGCCAGCCATCGCGCCGGCTTTCCGAATCCCGTCGTCGGCCGTCGACCTCGACGTCTCGCGCATCGCCGCACTGGGCGTCGCCTTCCGCTTTGGCATCGAGATGTCTCCCGACGCGGCGCTCGCCGAGGGCTTCGACGCAGTCTACGCGGCCCCCGGCCTTCCTCTCGACGCGACACTCGACGGGGTCCCCGGACTCGACGCCCGCGGCGTCTTCGGCGCTCTCGACGTCCTTCGTCGGGTGTGCGCCGGGCAACCGCCCGAACTCGGAGAGTGCGTCCTGGTCGTGGGAGGGGGCAACACGGCAATCGACGTCGCCCGCACCGCGCTGCGGCTCGGCGCATCGACCACCATCCTCTATCGGCGCACGCGCGCCGAGTTGCCGGCCGATCGCGACGAAGTCGCCGACTTCCTCGACGAGGGAGGAAGGCTCGACGAGCTTGTCTCGCCCGTTGCGGCGATCGCGTCGAGCGGGCAGCTCGTCGCGGTCGAGTGCCTTCGCAACCGCCTCGGCGAACCCGACGCGGACGGACGCCGTCGCCCCATTCCGATCGCCGAGTCCCGCTTCCGCGTCCCGGCGTCAAGCCTGGTCCTCGCGATTGGCCAGCGCGCAGCCAGCCCCGAGTTCACCCAACGCCTCGTGGTGGATCCGCGCACCGGCCGCACCGGCTCTGCAGGGATCTACGCCGGCGGCGACGTTGCTCGCGGCGCCTCGACGATCATCGAGGCGGTCGCCGACGGGCGCCGCGCCGCGCAGACGATCTGCGACGACCTCGGAGTCCCGTTCCGCGAGCCGGAGCTGCCGGCGCCTCGCGATCCCGAGGC
>JBFYRA010000168.1:0-3212 GCA_041302485.1 Candidatus Bipolaricaulota bacterium | reverse complement strand
GCCTCGTCCTGCTTTCTCGTTCCCAACTCCGCCCCCATCGCCGACATCGAGACCGACAAGACCAGCGGCATCGCGCCGCTCTCCGTCCACTTCGACGGGACCGGCTCATTCGATCCCGATGGCTCGATCCGTCGCTACGAATGGGACTTCGGCGACGGGGCGCGCGCCACTGGCGCCCGCGCCGTCGGCGCGCACGTCACGCACACCTACACGGTCGCCGGCACGCACGAAGTGACGCTCACCGTGACCGACCGTCGCGGCGGTATTGGCACCGCCAGCGTCGAGATCGCGGTTCGCGCCTCGAATGCGCTGCCCATTGCCGCCTTCTCCGTGGCGCCCTCGCCGGCCTACCCGCGCCAATCCGTGCGCTTCCAGGCCATCGCGTCGTACGACCCCGACGGCCAAGTCATGTCGTACGTGTGGACGTTCGGCGACGGAGCGACGGGTGTTGGCTCTTCAACCTCTCACTCCTATGCCACGCCAGGCACCTACACCGTCAGCTTGACCGTGCGCGACAACGACGGCGGCGAAAGGACGAAGACGGCCTCCCTCCAGATCGCGACCGAGATCGACACCTCCGGAACCATTGCCCGGCATTACGAGTGGACCTACGACAGCAAGCAGCAGAGCTGCGATCTCGAGATCTCGCGCGACCTCTACGCCTACTACAAGTCCCAGCCGCGCGGACCGTTCGCGCAGCGCGACTACGACGAGTACGTGCTCGATCCGCTCGACGACGACTACCTCGAAGAGGTGACGACCGAGATCCTCGGCACGTCGGCCGGCGACCGCCACGCGGCGATGGAGAACGCTCTCTTCTTCGTGCAGAACTGCATCGAGTATGTCTACGACCCGCTGTGGTACGAGTACCCGCGCTACCCGGTCGAGATGCTCGTCGACCAGATCGGCGACTGCGAAGACACGGCCATCCTCTACACGAGTCTCGTGCGCACGCTCGGCTACGGTGCGCTGATGGTGGCCGTCGACACGAGCGGCGACGGGCGGGCCGACCACATGGTTGCCTGGGTTCCCGTTGAGCAGAGCTTTGTCGACGCCCATCCGGACCGAAGCTTCTGGCAGTACCACGGAAAGACCTACGCCTTCGCCGAGACCGCCGTCGAAGGCGGCTACCTCGCGCTCGGCGTCGACCCGTGGGGACTGACCGATGCCGACATCGATACTGTCTACGATGTGAGTTCCGTAGATCGACACCCGCAGGCAGTCCGCATCGCCTCGCAGTAATTGCGAGTTCCCGTGGCACCCCGCGTCCTCTCTGCAGAACTGACACGAACGCTACGCAGATCGTGGCCCGTCCGCCACCTCCCGACACGCCCCGGACCACGGGCCTGATTCCGCCACGCGTCGCGTGCGGCTTCCGCTACACTATCTGCCAGTTCAGCCCGATCGTTGACGGAGGCGCGATGAAGTTCTACTCGTTCCAGATCGTGATCGAAAAAGAGAAGAGCGATCCGGGCTACCACGCCTACAGCCCGACGCTTCCCGGCTGCTTCAGCAACGGGAAGAGCGTCGAGGAAGCCAAGCGAAACATTCGCGAGGCCATCGAGCTTCATGTTCAGGCTCTCTTGGCGCGCGCCGAGAGCATCCCGCAAGCCGACGACCTCGTTCACGTCGAGGAACTGACTGTCGGCGTTCCCGAATGACTCGAGCGCCGCAGATCACCTCGCGGGAGCTTCTTGCCTTCTTGAAGAGACAGGGGTTTCGTGAGGACCGTCAGTCCGGCAGCCACCTTGTTCTCGCGCACGACGGGCAGAGTCGTGACCTTGCCGATGCACACAGGCTGCGACATCGGGCGCGGCTTGGCCGTGCGGATTCTGCGGGACGCCGGCTTCACGCTCGACGACTACCTCGCCCCGCGTTGAGTCGCGCACGCCCGAGGTACTCGAAAGCGGAGCCAGTCGACTAGCCACGAGATCAACGGACCGGTTCTCCGACCGCGCACCGCGCATGCCGTTCGCTCACGGACCCCGGACCGCGGACCACGGGCCACGGACGCCTTCCCCACGAGCGGAAGCCGACGGACCTTGCGTTGCTTCCGCCCTAGCCGCTCACCGACGCCCACTCGCTGAGCGGCCAGCTACAGGCCACAAGCAACGCGCCGCCTTGGCGACCAGGTTGCGCGCGATGTAGGAGAGGGACATATCAGCTATACTAGGATCATGGCGCCTAACCGCATCGGTAGACAGGACCCGACCGGCTCCCCTGGCGAGGCTCTTCTTGAGGTCGAGCCTCTCGCCGCCGAGAAGATCTTCCTCGCGATCCATGTCCTTCGAGGGCAGCGAGTCATGCTGGATGCCGATCTCGCGGTGCTCTATGGCCTGGAGACGAAGGCGCTCAACCAGGCCGTCAAGAGGAACATGGCCAGATTCCCCGCTGACTTCATGTTCCGGCTGACTGCTTCGGAGGCCGCGGCCTCAAGGTCACAACCTGTGACCTTGAAAGGCGTTCCCGAAGCACCGGACCAGAGCAAGGCGCAGCGTGCAATGCCCCGCGGAGCCAACGTGAAGTACCTCCCGTACGCGTTCACGGAGCAGGGCGTCTCAGATGCTGGGCTGCCTGCGAGGCAGCTTGGGAGAAGCCGAGGCTTCTCCTGCTCGGCTGCGGAGTCCGCGGGCTGTGCAAGTCAACATCGAGATCATGCGCACGTTCGTCCGATTGCGACAGGCGCTCGCCGGGCACGAAGAAGTGAGTCGCAAGCTGGACGCGCTTGAGGCGCGGTACGACCGTCAGTTTGGAGTGGTATTCGATGCCATCCGCCAGCTGATGACCCCGCCGCCTTCCGATCGTCACCCGATTGGTTTCACGCCACCCGACCCCTAGCCTGCGCGGCCAGGCCAAGCGAGGCACGCGAAGGACGCGGCCTCGACGCCACTGCCCGCGGGGACTGATCTGCCGGGCAGGGGTCGGCTGTGAGTCTCCGAGCCCTCAGCTGCGCTCCATGGGAGGACTGGGGGGACACAACCCCCGCCCCGGGCCGCAGCCGGGGAGTAAGGTCTGTGTCCCCCTTATTCCTACGGCACGACGCTGTAACTGCAGGTCGCGGCGTGCAGCTGGCCGGACGCGGCCGTGACCTCGAGCACGAACGTGCTCGTTCCCGTCGTCGCGCCGATCGGCGCCGACACGCGCTCGGTGACGCCCGGGAAGATCGGCAAGACCGTCACGAGCGACACCGCGCCGGCGCGCGTCACCTGGTA
>JBFYRA010000097.1:0-2593 GCA_041302485.1 Candidatus Bipolaricaulota bacterium | reverse complement strand
GCATCGCGTTCGGTGACATGGATGGCGACGGAGACGTGGATGTCGTCGCCGCAGGGTGGAACGAGCCGGGACGCGTCTGGGCGAACGATGGAGCCGGCGCTCTGACGCAGCTCAGTGTGTTTGACGCGGCGGAGCTTCACGTGCACGGGGCTGCGCTTGCCGACTGCGAGGGCGACGGGGATCTGGACGCTTTCTTCGCCATTGCTTCAAGAGAGACGCAGAAGACCGTCTGGCTCAACGACGGAGCAGGCCGGCTGACCGCGGCGGGATTCGACCTCGGTTCGGAGAGCCGGCAAGACATCGCCGTCGCCGACTTCGACCTCGACGGTCGCCCCGACATCGCGCTGGCGATTGGCATGGGCGGCGCGCCCGCCCCCTCCCGCGTCTGGCTTGGGAGCGAAGGCGGCTTCGTCGATTCCGGCGTGCGGATGGGATTGGCCTTCGTTGGGAGGATCGCGGCTGGAGATCTCGACCGCGACGGCGATCAGGATCTCTTCCTCGCCTTCTTGTCGCTGCCCGAGCAGGGCTGGGATTACAGGCCGGAGCCGAATCAGGTCTGGATCAACACGACAAAGGAGAAGACCTGCGTCCCCCCTCCGCCGGGGTAGGTCTCTCGGCTTGCGACTGCGCGTTGCGCGGAGTCCGCACGCGAGCTGCCGTTGAGTGGGATGAGCGCGTCCGCTGCCAGGGGGGATAATGGTTGGGGGTGATCTCGATGCTTGGAGACAGCAAACCAACAGGCGAGGGTCGGCCAGGCGGCCGCGAGGCAGAGTCGCTGCCGGAGGGCGGTGGTCGGAAGCAGGCTGTTCGTTTCGCTGTTGCGACGGTCGCCAACAGCGTCTTCGTCATGCTGGTGCTCTATCTGGCCGGCCTCCTCGCGCGCAGCCACACGACGGAGAGCTTCTTCCGTGGGATCGCAGACGACTGGGAGACCATCGTTCCGATGCTCCTCGTGTTCGGAGTGGCCCTCACTCTCTGGAACCGATGGCTGCGTCGCCGCCGAATGGAGAAGCGGAGGCAGCGGGAGCAAGACGACGATCGGTCCGAGTTCCCCGTCGACTGATGTCGAGATCAAGAGCCGAACGCGCTGCTCGCGTCGCCGCGCCTGAGTGCTCTGAGGGGGCTTGAGTTCACTGCACGAATCCATCAAACGGGCGATCGAGGGTGTCGCCCAACGAAGCGAGAGCCTGGTTGGCGAAGACGAACCCGGCTTCGTCGTTTTTTCGTCCTCGCGCGGCAGGCCCATTGCGTCGGCCACTGGCGGCCTTGCCTCGCTCGCGACGCGGTCGCCGATCAGCCTGGACACCATGTTCGACACAGGGTCCGTGGCCAAGGTCGTGACCGGCTTAGCTGTCGCCATCCTCGAGGAGGAAGGGGCATTATCGCCTTCGATGCGCTTGCGCGATCTGCTGCCCGAGTTTCCCGCGTACGGCGACGCGCTTCGGGTTGAGCACCTCATTCACCATGAGAGCGGACTGCGGAGCTACTTCTCGCTTCTCTACTTCATGGCCGGATGGCATCCGCGCTTCGCGCCGTCTTCCGAGGAAGTGTTCGATGCGTTGTGCCACGCGGGAAGTCTCACTTCTCGCCCAGGAGTCCGGTATGAGTACTGCGACTCGAATTACTTCCTGCTTGCGCGCATCGTCGAGCGCGTGAGCGGGGAGCCGTTCGGCGCCTTTGCGCAGCGGTGCATCCTGGATCCCCTCAAGATGCGCGACTCAGGACTGACGGACATGGCCGGGGCGGCGACGGGTGCGGAAGGCTACGAGAGGTACCCGCTGGAAGTGGGGAGCGCCTACGCGCAGCGCGCTCATGACACAGAGCCCGCCTGGCATCCCGTGCAACTTGCCTACAATCACGTGGGCGCCGAGGGACTGCGTGCGAGCGCACGGGATCTTGCGCGCCTGGCCGCGCACATCCTTCGCCCAACGATCGTCTCGGAGCGCACGATGCGCGACCGCATCCTCCACGCCGTGAGGACGCGAGAGGATGGATTCGGCTACGGCTACGGACTCAATGTGGGAACCTATCGCGGGAGGAAGTACATCGGGCACGACGGGCAGATCTGGGGCTACAGCGCAAGCGTGTCCGTCTTTCCCGATGACGAGATCGAGATCGTCTGCCTGACCAATCGCGCCGACCTCGGGGCGTGGCAGCTGCGGTCAGGCGTGCTCGATGCGCTCGACGGCAAGTCTCCGACAGGATCCTCGCCTTCCTTTGCGGCCGCGAGGTCGCGCGTGGTCGGCAGATACCTGAGCCGAGCGACAGCGCGCTACCTTGAGATCGCCGAAGCACCGCACGGCCAGACGGCGTCGATCGATGGCAGCAATCCGGTCGCGGCCGCGATCCAAGAAGATGGCAGCCTCCGCGGCGAAGGCCTGACGATCGCGGCATCGTGCGACTGCGGCGCATGGCCGTCGCTCGTCGTCCGAGAGAGAGGCGGCGCTGCGGACACGTTCGAGTTGTTTGGCGCCGCCGCCGATTGCACGCCTCTTGTCGAATACGCGGGGGCCTACCGTTGCGTCGAACTCGACACGACGTTTGACGTCGCGGCGACGAAGGTCGGCATTCGCGTCACGAACCGCGATGCGCG
>JBFYRA010000054.1:0-4239 GCA_041302485.1 Candidatus Bipolaricaulota bacterium | reverse complement strand
GCAAGCGCTCGCGCGCCGCGACGCACGTCGTCCGAGACGTAGAGGCCGCAATAGCAGCTTCCCCAGTCGAGGAGATCGGCGTCTCGGTAGTCGCACGGGCAGACGATGTCGCGGTCGAGATCGACGTCCCCGCTCGCCAGGCGGCACGGACAGGCACGAGTGCCATAGCGGGCCTCGTTCACGAGCAGCCCCTCGACGAGGCCGTTTAGGAACTCAGGATCCGGATTGAGGTGGTAGCCCGCCCCCTCGGCGTCGCGATCGAGCGCACGGCGCGCGGCGTCGATCTCCACTGCCGACGGGCGCTCGAGAGAGGTCACGCGAGCGCCTTCCGGATCTCGTCGGGACGAAAGCCGACTACGCACGTCGACTCGTCGATGACAAGTGTGGGAAACGTCTCACCCTTTCCGAATTCGTCGAGCTCCACGAGAGCGGCGGCCTTGTCGTCGCCGTCCAAGAGGTCGACGTAGACGAAGTCGAACGGGATGCCCAGCTCCTCGAGAAGCTGCCGCGTCTTTCGGCACCAGATGCACGTTGACAGCCCGTAGAACCGCGTCTCGTGCCGCCCTGTATGCGCACCTGCGACTCGTCCTCGTGCCTCCATCGCTCCTCCTGTCTGTTCGCGCCTCGAGTCTAGCTCGCGGCCCGCCGCCAGGGAAACCCGGACACCCAAGAAGTGAGGGTCCAGAGCCCTGGTCCGCCCTCTCGCTTCCGGGAGGACCCTTGACGGGTTCTCGTACCCGACGAGAGTGCCACGATGCTGTAGACAGACTGTGACGGCGGCGCGTCGCTGTCGTGAACCCCGCTAGATGTAGCCGAGCTGCACGCCGATGATCATTCCCACACCCAGCGCGACCATCACGACGCCGGTGATGAAATGCAGCTTGCCCATCTTCGCTGTGCGCCAGCGCTCGGCCCGCGCCGTGGTCGTGAGCCCGAAGTGGACGGTCAGCGCGATCGCGATCATCGGCAGAATGAAGATCAGGTTGTAGAGAAGGAGCATCAAGACACCCTGGACTCGCGTCGTCGTGGTCGAGAGGAGCGACAGGATCGCGAGATAGGGTCCGGACGTGCACGGCGCGAGGAACAGCGCGTCGACCATGCCCGCGACGAAGATTCCGGGCAGCGACACGACCGAACTCGTCACGCGCTTCAGAGCGGGCTTCCAGCTCTCCGGAACCTCGATCGAGAACCACTTCCCATACCAGAGGAGGTCCTTCATCTGCCACAGTCCAACAAGAATGGCGATCGACGACACCGCGAGGATGTAAGGAGTCCGCAGACTGCGCGTTCCCACCGTCACCCCGAGGAGCGTGTAGAAGACGTACCCGATCAGGAAATACGTCAAGTACACGCCGGCCGACCAGGAAAGCCCGGCCCAGATGATCTTGTGACGCTTTCCAATCACGAGAAGCCGTCCGAGGAGCAGGAGCATGACGGCAAAGTCGCACGGGTTGACCGAGTCGAGAAGTGCGGCGGCGATCACGGCCCACAAGGTGGCCTTCTCGCGCACGCGAATCTTCTCGAGCGGCGCCATCGCTTTCTGGCGAATCGCCGCCTCGACGTGGGCAGTGAGGACTTGCACGTCCTCGTCCGAGTACGTGAACGCACGTGCCTTCTCGCGCCCAGGGTAGAGCGTGCCGCCGACAAGCGCGGTGTCGCCGACGAACAGCGCCGGCGCCGCGCCGCGCACGCGATAGAGCTTCTCGAGTCGTTCGAGCGTCCTTCCCGCGTCGTCGTCGGCCTGGATGCGTCGCACGGCCAGTTCGGGATGCGCTGCCTGCAACGACGTCACGAGCTCGTCGAGTCGCAAGCAGTCGGGGCAATCTCGGCCAAGGACGAGCACGGCTTCCGTGGCGGACTCGACGATCCGCGCCAGCGGAGACGGCGCGCCGCGCTCGGCCGCCTCGGCGACGAGCCGGCGGATTTCCATATCCGCGGCGCGTCCGGTGAGCGACATCGAGCTGCCCCCGACGGTCGTGAACGTGTCGCGCACGATCGCCACGTCGCCGACGAAGAAGAGCGGCACCGGCCCGATCTCCGCGCCGTACGCCGTCAAGAGGCGGGGCAGGAGCGCCTGAGCCTCGGCGCTGGACACGAGATAAGAGGCCACCTGGAAAGCGACGCCCTCGTTTTGCATTGCGCCGAGCAGCTCTTCCATGTGCACGCAGTGCGGGCACCCTTCTTCGTGGAAGAGGACGACCTCCGTCGCGCCGACACAGACAAGGCCCATCGACAGAAGGATTCCGATCCCGAGAAGCATTCGTCTCATCGCTCAAGTCTCCTCTCTGCCGCGATGGCGCTCGGGCAGGCCGTACTGCGCGCGACTCTACCAGCTGCAGATGGGCTCTGCAACCGTCTCTCAGGCCGCTTCTTGCTCACTTGAACCAGAACGCTGACGTACGCTGTGCGGCGGGGTGCTCGGGCCTGACGTCGTCCGCAGGCCGAAGCCCCCGCCGCGATCGCCTCGTTGCGCCGCCGTGTGGTAAGGTCTCCTCGGAGGTGCCCGTGATGAGGAATGTCCTTTGGGGATGCGCGGCCGCCGCACTTCTCGCAGCAGCCGGCGTGGTTGCGCTGGCGCAGGAGCCGCCAACGATTGCCGTACAGCCGGGCGAGTCGATCCAGGCAGCGATCAACGCCGCGCCCGCGGGCGCGGTGATCGTGCTCGGTGCGGGGGAGTGGCAGGAAGCTCTCACGATCGACAAGTCGCTCACCCTGCGCGGTGCAGGAGCGGACAAGACGACCCTCCGCGGGCGCGGATCGGACCGCGCTGTGGTCGCTGCGAACAACGGAGGAGTCGTCGGAGTGGACGTCGCTTTCGAAGACATCGCCGTCACCGGAGCGCGGCGCGGCGTCTGGCTCGACGGATCCCTCCGCGCCAGGCTCGCCCGCGTCGCCGTCTTCGAGTGTGTCGGTACGTACGGCGTCTTCATCGACGGCACCGTCAAGGCGTCTCTTGTGGACTGCACGATCATGGCGAACGAGGAGTTCGGCGTCGGGACTGGCGCCTTTGCCCGTGCCAGCCTTGTCGCCTGCACGCTCCGCGACAACGGCTCGACTGACGTCACGCTCCTCGAGTCCTCGCGCGTCACGATGCTCGACTGCTCGCTCAGAGGCAGCTCCAAGGGCGTATGGGTTTACAACAGAGCCCAGGCAACCCTCGTCAGCTGCACGTTCTCAGACAGCAGCATCGCGTTGACGCTGCGCGATTCGGGACAGGCCACGGCTCTCGCCTGTCAGATCACCGGCGTGAAGAGCTCGGCCGCCCTCTTGCAGGGAACGTCCAAGCTTGTGATGACTGGCTGCACGATCGCCTCCGGCCAGGCCGGGCTCGATCTTCAGGACTCCGCCCGCGCGACACTCGCGAACTGCCGCGTAATCGGGAACTCAGCCTACGGAGTCAGTCTGCAGGAGTCCGCGACAGCCCTTCTCTACGGCAACGAGATCACGGACAACGGAACGATGGGCCTGCGGCTTCTCGAGCGCCCGTGCGTCGAGACCTCGGCGCGCTTCGCCGGGCTCGTCGCCGGACGGGGGAACCGGATCCCAGGTCCGGCCGATGCGGGCGGGAGTGCGGCCGCCGGCATCTGCCCGGATGAGCTTGCCTTCCTCGCGACCGAAATGGGAGGCACGCTCGACCGCCGTCCGGCGCGGTGAGGAACGTCGCATCGCACCGTGGAACCTGAACACGAGTGACTCGCCGTGCGGATTCGTTTGTGTACGCGCGGAGGGATATGACCCCGGCCGTCCTGCGGGACGGCTTGGGAGTTCGCGCGGCTTGGTGGTTGCGAACTCCGGGAGGCCCAAAGCGACTTCGCACGTACACGCGAAACGGGGCCAGGTGGCTGTCCATGGCCCCGTTTCTCATGTACGCCCGGAGGGATTTGATGACCCCGGCCGTCCTGCGGGACGGCCGGGGGAGTTCGCGCGGCTTGGTGGTTGCGAACTCCGGGAGGCTAGAGAGTATCCAACCGTAGGAATGAAGAAGGGCAGAAAGGCCTGCCCTTCTTCGTTGCTGCTCTCTACGGGACGCTCTTGAACCCCTGGCAGCGTCGGCAGCCAATGGCCGTCTGCCGTCCTTCGCGTCTTCTCGACCTCTCGTCAGGTAGACCTACTCGTCGCGGCTCCTGGTCAATGGCCACGCACGCGAGAGGCTGGCGCCGCGCCGCCGCACGACGCAGCCGCAACAACGACGTCGAACAGCTCCTTCGTGGGCTCGAGAAGGGAATTGCAGAGGAGGAT
>JBFYRA010000027.1:0-4514 GCA_041302485.1 Candidatus Bipolaricaulota bacterium | reverse complement strand
ACGAGCCCGGCGAGCGGCGACAGATCGTCGATCAGGTTCGACGACAGATCGACATGGTACAGGTTCGGAATCGTCGCGAGGACAGAGAGATCGGAGATGCGGTTGCCGGCAAGATCAACGAACTCGATGCTCGTAAGGCCCTCGATCGGTCTCAGGGACTGCACGTCGCCATCCCGGATCTTAAGGTCGATCAGCCCGGGGAAACTGCGCACGAACGACAGGTCGCGGATCCCACCGCCGGTAATCGACAGTCGCCGCAGGTCTCGGCAGCCCTCAAGGCCCGCGGGATCGAGGGGACCTTCCGCCTCGACCACGAGTTCTCGAACGCGCAGCAGGTCGTGCGTCCTCAGCTCGACATCCTGCGCGAGGCCAAGCGACCGTCGGATCGCGGCCGCCAGCGCCGGATCCGGCACGGATGCCGCGGACTGCGGGATTCCCATCGACAAGAGTTCGGCGACTCGTCTCGCGTCGAGTGCGTCGGAGTAGATCCGCAGCTCATCAATCTCGCCGGTGAACGAGCGGACAAACGACCATCCCGCATAGGCACTGCCCCCAACGGTGAATGGGTTCGCCGCCGTGCGTAGGTCTTGGATCGAGTAGCTTTCGCTCGCCTCGAGCGCTCCGTCGACCCAAATCTCCTTGCGACCGTCGGCCTGTCGCTGGACGACCGCATGATGCCACGCGCCGTCATCCCAGCGATACGTCGTGGTCATGAGGTCTTGGCGGTGATTGAGCCCGTAGGCGTCGTCGGTGCGGAACATCAGCGAGCCGTCCGCGTTGATCCACGCCGAGTACTCCGGGCCGTAGTTGTTGTAGCGGGCGTGGGACGAGAAGAACGCTCCCGCGTTCGCACCCACCCGGTCGGAGCGAAACCAGAACGAGACAGCGAATGGTCCCTCCAGCGGCTCGTACGCCTCCGACGTCCGCACGTAGTGGAGGCTTGTCAGTTGGTTGTCGAACCGCGCTGCGTTTCCTACCACTCCGGGCACCAGTTCCGCACCGCGGTTGACGGTCGCCGTCCCGGAAATCGTCTCGTCGACGGCGACGTCGAACGGGAAGTACGCGACCAGCGGAGGGCCGTCGCGGCGTGCCGCCGACACGCCGGGAACAAGCGGGATGTCCAAACCGGGAGGGATGTCGAGCACGGGAGTCTGCGGTCCCCGCGCCACGGCGCTCCACTGCGACACCCCGGCAATGACGTGGCCTGCCAACTCAGACAGGGTCAGGACGTCATCCGGACCGGCGACGCCCTCCTCCTCCAGTCCCTGCAACAAGAAGTGCGTGAACACGCCGTGCCCGAGGGTCGGGTCTTCGTACGCCAACTGACCCGTCGCGCAGGCTGCAAGCACGCCGCGAAGCGGACCGCCAAGTCCGGCCGTCATCACGTCGCGAGCCGCGGAGCCTACGGGCTCTACCTCTCCCGTCGCGACCCCGGCCATCCGGCTCTGGCCGCCGCTGTAGCAGGAGTCGAGGAACAACGACACGGCGCCGCTTCCCGTCGCGGCGATCCAGGACCCTAACTCGTCGTCCGTGACATACGTCGAGGGGTCGAGCAGGACCGCATCCTGCGGCAGGAAGCACTCGTCCATGCCGTCGCCGTCCGCCTCGTCGCCATCGCGATCGACGATCGCCGAGCCGTGGCCGGCGAGGTACACGAGCGCGAGGTCGGGTGCCCCGACCCGCTCCTGCAGCCACGCAAAGCCCGCAGCCAGGCCCGTGCGCGTGGCCTCGACCTCGGTGAGCAAGAGGATATCCGCTCTGGCGAACCCGCAGGAGACCTCAAGCGCGAGAGCGACTGCGCGCGCGTCGGATGCCGCGTACTCGAGGTCGGCAATGCTCGGGTCGGCGTACTCCGACACGCCGACCACGAGCGCGACCGGCCGCGCGCAGGCGCCGACAGCCGCGATGCAGCAGAAAGCGGCCACTGCGATAGCCAGGCGCCTCACGTCGTCCCCTCCGTCGGCAAGGGCTGGGGCACGCGGAGGTACGTTCCGGCGGGCACGAACTCCCCTTGCTTCGTCAGCTCAAGATTCAAGAGGATCACGATCGGCCACAGTGCGGGGTCGCCAAGGGCCTTCGCGGCGACGGATTCCCACGTGTCGCCGGGCTCGGCCACGCAGATGGTCGCCGCTCGAAACGCGATCGCCGAGGAGGTCAAGGGCACGCCGTACTCGCGCAAGAGCCCAATCGTGTAGGCCGCGGCGCGATGAGGCGGATACCCGTCGAGCGTGTGCAGCGCCTGAACGAGCAGCCTGGCGTCAAGTTCACGCCCGGACGCCGCCGAGGCCGCCTCTCCCGGCGCGCTTCTCGCACCGGCAGAGGCCAGAGGGAGCGGCTCGCGGCTTGGAGCGTGGTCGCCGGCGAAGAACGTCGCCGCGGCGATCAGCAGGATCACGGCGACAACCCCGACATGCCGTAGCAGAACTCGCAGAGTTCTCGAGCCTGGCCGCTCAGAGCGCGCGGCGTCGCTCTCTTCGCGCCGCGCCGCGTCGTAACGCGCCCTGCACTCCGGGCAAAGCGTCAGGTGCCATCCAAGCCGCTCGGCCTCGTCGAGCCGAGCACGACCGCGCAGGAGCTTCCGCAGTTCTCGCTCCGTGAGGTGCGGAGGCCCCGGCGACGCGTCCGCGTCCGTAGCCAATGCATCGAGCAATCGGTCTTCGAACTGTCCCGGCATACCCCTCACCCCCTCCCGCTGCGATAACCTAGGCGTGTCTCTGCCGCAATCCGTGACCCGTCCGCCCATCGGCGTGCGAAGTCGCTCTCCTGGATTCGGCCGCCGAGAATGTCAATCGAAGCTCGTGAAAGTCCGGGAAAGCGCGCCCGCAACTCCACCTCACACTCCTCCTCGAGGATCTCGAGGAGTCGCAGGTACGCTGAGAAGTCGATCGGCTTCCGTTTCATGGCCGCGACGGCCTCGTCCCACGTGAGCCCAGTCCCGATGGCCTCTCCGAGGTGGAACGCATTCCGCTTCGGCTCGAGGGGGGCCGATCGTCGGCCGTCTCTCTCTCCGATGTTCGCAAACCAATAGAGGATGGCGATCCGCAGTGCGCAACGGATTGCCTGCCGCGACGAGTTCGCGACCCTCGCGCAGGCGCAAAGCATCGTGTAGGCGGCGCGCTCGTCGGGCGAGTCCGGATCCCCGCAGAGGAGTGGACTGAGTTCGTCGCTTCCCACCGGCACGCCGTGGAATAGGCGATTCCACAGGGTGAGCCGCGCCAGCCTGCCTTCTCGGATTCTGTCTTCGCTCGCCATGTGCCCCCCCGACGGGACATCGTATCGCCCAGGATCGCAGCGGGCCCAGTATAGCATGCGCGACCAGCTCGATGTCCGAGACAGGTTGGAGTCAAGGCGGACGCGCGGTAGACTCGCGACACGCAAGGAGGGAAAGATTCATGGCAGGACTCAGCTTCCGCGACAGAGGGATCGCGCTTCGCGCTTTCGAGCCTGCGGATGCACCCTCCGCCCACGCCTATCTGAACGATCCCGCCCTCACCGGGCGGCGCTATCTGCCTGACGGGTTCTCGGATCTCGCGCCACTCTCCGTCCGCCAGACCGAGGCGGTCATCGAGCATTGGCAGAAGGAGAACGCGTCGTGGACGCTGGTGATCACCGATGCTGCATCGGGAGCGCTCCTCGGACATGCCCGCGCCGATTGGCAGTGGGATCCGCATTGCCCATCAGCCCACGTCGTCATCGCCCCGGCACACCAGAGGAAGGGACTCGGCTCGTTGGCCCTCGGCATTGCCCTTCGCTTCCTGTTCGAAGAGACACCAGCACACATCGTCAGTGGCTGGATGTCGTCGTGGAATGAGCCGGCGATCGCGTTTGCCCGCGCCCAAGGGTTCACCGAGGCCGGGCGCCGTCCACGCGGCGGCGTCCACGAAGGGGTGTTCTACAGCGAGGTCGCTTTCGATCTTTTGCGCCCCGAGTGGCGCGCGCGACGGGAGGCCGAGCATGGCGCTTGAAGGCAAGCTCGTCGTGCTCCGCGAAGAGCACCGAGACGATCAGAAGCTCTTCGCGGCGTTGCGCAATGACCTCCAGACCCAGGCGTATTCCAGGGCGCTCCCCCCGGACTACACGGAGGAGATGCACGTCAAGCGCTTCGAAGGTCTGGAGTTCACCTACGAGCGGACGAGCGCCCGTTTCGTCATCGAGGAGAAGGCGTCCGGGCAGGCGGCAGGATTCGTGTCCTACACAGGCGCGCAACATCGCGTGTCGACGAGCATCGGCATCGTCGTCGCCCAGGAGTTCTGGGGAACCGGCGTCGCTTTCGACGCTCAGGAAACGTTGCTTCGCTTCCTGTTCGGCGAGCTCGGCCTCCGCGAGGTGCATCTGTGGACCCACTCCGGGCTGCCGAAAGCGATCGCCCTTGCGGAGAGATCGGGATTCGCGGTCTGTATCCGCCTGCGCGAGTCCGTGTTCAAGTTCGGCGGCCTGTTCGACGCCGTGATCATGAGTCTTGTGCGCGAAGACTACTACGCTTGCCGTCCCGAGTTGACGGACCGGCTGCCCAA
>JBFYRA010000154.1:0-29503 GCA_041302485.1 Candidatus Bipolaricaulota bacterium | reverse complement strand
GGTGGCCCGGGGCGGGGCCGCGCCCCACGTCGGTCCGCTTGCTGATCGCACTCGCCTTGGCGATGGCCACCGCCAGCGCCGCCACGCGGTCAATCTCCGCCTTCTCCAGCCGGCTCGAGCTGGCGAATCCCCACGCGCCGTCGGCGACGACGCGGACGCCGAATCCGCAGCCGTCAGCAAGCGACAGATTCTCGACAACGCCGTTCTTCGTCTCGATGGTCTGCGTCTCCCGGCGCACGATGCGGATGTCGGCGTAGGTGGCCCCCTTCGCCCGGGCGACGTCTAGTGCACGATCGGTGAACTCTCTCATGGCTCTCCTTTCCCGGGACGCTACGAGGTGGCTCCGGTGAACCGGAAGTTGCGGATCTTCACGGCTGGAACGGTCGTTCCGAGCGCGTTCCAGTCGTCCTTGACGACCTTCAGCTTCGCGCCGATCGCCTCGACGTTGGCGAAGGCCTCGAGGATGCTCTCTGTGAACCGCAAGTTCTTGAGCGGGCGGGCGATCTTGCCCTTCTCGATCAGGAAGGTCCCATCGCGCGTCATGCCCGTGATCTGGGTCTTCACGGGGTGGAGGATGTTCGTGTAGTGGAAGCGCGTTACCCAGATCCCTCGCTCCGTGGAGGCCAGCATCTCCTCCTTCGTCGCGTTGCCAGGCGCCATGAACAGATTGATCGGAAGCGGCCCCTGGGTGTTCGGCGCCGGCAGGCTGTGTCCGGTCGATTTCTTCCCGGGCTCCTTCGCCGCCGTTGCGGAGTCGTAGACGACGTTTCTCGCGATGCCCTTCTCGATCAGCATCACCTTCTGCTTCGGCGTGCCCTCGAAGTCGAACGGCAGCGGCAGCCCGCGTGGGTCGAGGCCGTCATCCCAGACGGTGATGTTGTCGCCGGTCACGCGCTCGCCGATCTTCCCGCACATGAAGCTTCGTCCTTCCTGCAGAGCCAGCGCGCTCATGCCCATGTACCCGAGGAAGAACAGCATGTCGGCAACGGCTTCCTCTTCGAGGATGACCGTGTACTCGCCTGGCTCGACCGACGTCGGGTTGCGGCTCTGGAGCGCCTTGTCGATCGCCGTCTTGCCGACGGCCGCAGGGTCGATGCGCGAGACGTCGATCGATGCGTCAGCGGCGTATCCCGAACTGTCCTGGCTCATGACGACCGTCAGGATGCTGGCAACGGTCCCCCGGTGGTACGCCAAGACGCCGCGGGAGTTCGCGATGCAGAGCTCCTGCTCTTCCGTCGAGAACGCCCCGGCCGCGTCGAGCCCGTGCTTACGTGCCGGCACGAGGATCTTCTCGACGCCCCTGGCGCGATCGAGCGGCTCGCACTTCGCCGTCGCGTCGACGTACGCGTTCACGGCTCGGGCCGGCTGCGGCTCGGGCAGCATGGCCGAGTCGGGGTTCCGTTCCTGGAAACTCGCGATTCGCTCCGCGGTCTGCACCAGGCGCTTCAGTCCCGCATCGCTCAGGTCGTTGCCTGTAGCGACCCCGGTCTTCTGATCGGCGATCACGCGAACCCGCACCGTCGTGTCGGACTCCGACACGTTCTGGTGGATCGTGTTCGTCGCGAAGCGGGTCAAGTACGAGTCGTTGCTCGTGAGCATGACCTCGGCTTGCTCGGCCTTCGCCTCGCGTAGGACGCGCTGCGCGATCTCGGCTAGACGCTTCTCCCCTAGCACGCTCCCATCCCCTTTCGTCGGCGCGCCTCACGGGCGCGGCCGTTAAGTAGGCTGCTCTTCTGAGAGTACCGGCCGACGGCGCCGCACTCAATGAGTCCCTTACGCGACGACCGTCCCCTGTACGTCGCAGGCCGAGCCGCCGAGGTTCACGCGCCGACGACGTGGCGCAGCGGTGGCGCGGCTCTATACTCGGAGGCGTGAGGATTCTTGTCGTCGACGACGAAGAGTGGGTGCTGGAGACCGTCCGACGCTACCTGGAAGAGGCGGGGTTCGAGGTCGTCCCGGCACGCGACGGTGCGTCGGCGCTCGACGCCTTCGAGCGAACCCAACCGGACCTCGTGATCCTCGACTGGATGCTGCCGAAACTCGACGGCTTGTCCGTCGCGGCGCGGATTCGCTCCGGCTCGTCAACGCCGATCATCATGCTGACGGCGCGGGTGACCGAACAGGATCGACTGGCCGGATTCGACGCCGGCGTGGACGACTACGTGATCAAGCCGTTCAGCGCGCGAGAGCTCGAGGCGCGCGTGCATGCCGTGCTCCGGCGTTCGTCCGGGAAGGAACCCGCCGTTCAAGAGGCAGGTGACCTTCGCCTTGACCGCGAGCAACGGCTCGTGTGGGTTCGCGGCGAGCTCGTCGAGGTGTCCGCGATGGGGTTCGACCTCCTCGCGTTTCTCGTGTCCCACCCCGGGCGCGTGTTCACACGCCTCGAGCTTCTCGAGGCCGTGCGTGGAGAGACCTATAGCGGGTTCGAGCGCTCCATTGACTCGCACATCAAGCGGCTCCGGCAGAAGATTGAGGTCGACCCCGCTCGGCCGGAGATCATCCTGACCGTCTTCGGCGTCGGGTACCGCTTCGCTCGCGAGGGGGATGGATGAAGCCGGCGCGCCGGATGTCGTTCCAGACAAAACTACTCGGAGCGTTCTTCCTCGTCATCCTCTTGGCCACGGCGGTCGGGTACTTCTTCATCAACCGCGCGGTGAACCGGGCGTTCTCCGACTTCACCGGCCGGAGTTTCACCGTTCAGGATCAGTTCGTGATGGGACTCATCGCCGACTACTACAACAGAACCGGGAGCCTGGACGGACTGGTCGACATCCTAGGCCGCGGACCCCGAGACGTCCCGATCCTCCTCGTCAACCCGGAACGGAAGGTCGTCTTCGCTCCCGATGAACGATTTGTCGGCCGAGCCCTTCGGGAGAGCGACCTGGCCGGCGGAATGTCCATTCATCTGCCTTCGGGCGAGATCTGGACGGTCGTCCCGTACCGCCCGCTCGCCGGACAGAACGCGCTCGAACAGAGGTTCTTGCGCACGACGCAGCGGGCGTTGTGGCTCTCCGGGCTCGCCGCCAGCGCCGCGGCCCTGCTCCTCGTCCTGATCCTCGTGCGACAGACGACGAGTCCGCTGCGCCAACTCGAGGCGGCGTCGCAACGCATCGCGCGAGGCGACTTCAGCGAGCGCGTCGAAGTTCGTTCCGCCGATGAGATTGGTCGCCTCGCCGGGGCATTCAACGAGATGGCCGAGAGCCTGCGGGACTCGGAAGAAGGGAAGCGTCGCATGATCGCCGACATCTCCCACGAGTTGCGCACGCCGTTGGCCGCAGTGCGCTCGGCGCTGGAGGGCCTGCGCGACGGGCTCGTCGACGCGACGCCGGCGACGTTCGCCGCGCTTCACGATCGCGTGCTCCTGTTGACGCGCCTCGTCGCCGACCTGCATCAGCTGGCTCTTGCGGACGCCGGGCAACTGTCGATCGAGCGGCGGCCGACCGCCGTGGGCGTCGTGCTGGAAGGGATCATCGAGACCGTGGGGTTCCAGGCCGAGGACGGCGGCATCCGACTCGAGGCGGTCGTCGAGCCGGATCTTCCCACGATGCTGCTCGACGCGCATCGGATCGAGCAGGTCTTGCTCAACCTCCTCGCGAACGCCCTGCGCCACACTCCGCCCGGTGGACGCATCGAACTGCGTGCGGCGCACGCCGGAGGAGACGAAATCGAGCTTCGCCTCTCCGACAGCGGTCCAGGGATCCCCGCGGAGGACCTGTCGCGCATCTTCGACCGCTTCACCCGAGCCGACCCCGCGCGCGAGGGCGCCGGAGCGGGGCTCGGCCTGTCGATTGCCAAAGCGCTCGTCGAGGCGCACGGCGGCAGAATCTGGGCCGAGAACCGACCGGAAGGCGGAGCTTCGTTCGTCATACGCCTTCCCGTCGCCGCGGCGTGACAAGACAGAAGCCCGCCGTTCTTGGGAACGACAGGCTCCGGGACGACAAGAGCAGCGGCTAATCGTTACGGCATCGCTGCCAGTTTCAGTTCAAGAATGCGGAGGAGTCGTTCGAGTCCATGGGCGAGGCGAAGCTCGCCTCCCGGGGAGCGCCCGGCCACGTCCGCCATGCGCCCGCCGAGCGAGAGCGTGAGCGTCCCAAAGTCGCCCGCACCCTCGAGATCGGAGGGATCCATCACGAGGGTCGCCGCCGCTTCGGGGCCAGCAGAGCTCTGCATTCCCATCATCGGGCCCATCGGGCACGGCGAAGCCGGTGTCGACGCAGCCGGAGCGCCGATGCGGGCCGCAAGGCGATCGCGCATCCTGTTGATCATCGCGCCGATCCCGTCTGCCATCGCCGAGCCGGAGTCGGACGAACCCGCGCCGGCCGTGCCGCTCGGGAATGTGATTCGCCCCATCGGACCGGCGGACATGCTCCCGCTCTCTACCGTCCCGGCGGCAGCCCGTTCGGTGTCGGCTCCCGAAGTCGTGATCGTGACTCGCCCGTTGTTCCCGGTCACGACGACGCCTGCACGAGGGCTGGTTGCGGCGCGGACCTTGCTCGCCGCCGCGCGCACCGGCCTCGTCACGGTCGCCGGAGTTGCCCCGATCGTCCGCGTCGTCAGGACATTCAGTCGGCCGAAGAGACCTGGCAACGCCCGCATCAGGATCTCGCCCTGCTTCATCGTGAGCGTTTCCTTGACCGTGTCGACGGCAGCCGCCGCGCGAATACGAAGCGCGCTGCGAGCGGTCGCGATCTCCTGCTCGAACGCGGCGATGCGAACATCGAGTTCCTCCGCCGTCCCGTGGAACGCGATCATCTCGGTCTCGAAGTCGGCGCGCTGCGTCTCCAGCGCACTCCGCCCGTCGAGGAGACCGCCAATCGTCGCCCGCACGGTCTCCATCTGAGCCTGCGACAGCTCCAATCGATTCACGACCAGCAAGAGCGGGAGATCGACGCCGGCTTCGCTCGCCATGCTCGAGCCGGTCGATACGACCTGCGTGCTTGCCGGAATCACCGCCAGAGCGCCGAGCAACACGAGCGCCACGACAATTCTCACGTACGTTCGCTTCATTCCTGATCCCTCCGTACTGTCTGGGAGACGATGATCACGGTGCCAGAGTACGGGGCGCGTGTGGACAACGTGGCGCGACATCATGTCAGGATTGTGAAGAGCGCGGACGTGCCTCCCGCGTGAAGTATGATGGGGGCATGAGAAAGGGAATCCACATGAGCACGTGCTTCGGTCTTGTCTTCGGGTTGGCTCTCGCGGTTGTCGCCTCCGGCGCGCCGCTCGACGTCTTGTGCACGACGTCGATCGTGGGCGACGTTGTCCGCCGCGTGGCGTTGAGCGACGCCACCGTCTCGGTTCTCGTGCCCATTGGGGCCGACCCGCACGCGTTCGCGGCATCGCCGCGCGACGCGATGGCGATCGAGGCGGCCGATGTGGTGTTCCTCAGTGGCGGAGGACTCGAAGCGTCGCTCGCTTCGCTTCTTCAAGCCGTAGACGGACGAGCCGTCGACCTGTCGATTGGCCTCGAGTTCCGCACGCTGGTCGCGCATAACGAGGACGCCGGCGAGCACGGCGCAGTGGACCCGCACGTGTGGTTCGACCCGCGGAACGTGATCGAGTGGGTCCGCGTCATCGAGTGGACGCTGACCGAGCTGGACCCCGCGCATGCTGCGGAGTACGCGGCGCGCGCCGCCGCGTACGAGGCCGAGCTCAACGGGCTCGACGCGTGGATTGCCGCGCGGGTCGCCGTGCTGCCGATCGCGTCAAGGCAGCTTGTCACCGACCACGCGTCGTTCGGGTACTTCGCGGACCGTTATGGTTTCACGGAGATCGGCACCGTCTTTCCGGGCACGAGCACGCTCGCCGAACCCTCGGCGCGCGACCTCGCCGAACTCGAGGATGCGATTCGCGCCGCGGCGGTCCCGGCACTCTTCGTCGGAACGACCGTGTCATCCGCGCTCGCCGAGCAGATCGCGGCCGATACTGGGGCACGCGTCGTCTTCCTGTACACGGGCTCGCTCAGCGAACCCGACGGCCCGGCGGCGACGTACGTCGACTTCATGCGCTACGACGTCGAAGCGATCGTCGCCGCGCTCCACACCACCCCATGATCATGCGGAACCGGCCGGTCCAGCTTCGTTCTGTGCGAGCGCAGCAACCGGCGCCGCACGATCCGACCGCGCCGGCGATTGACGCACGCGAGTTGTCCGTCGCCTACGGTGAGCGCTTCGCCCTGCGCGACGTGACGTTCTCTCTTCGGGCGGGCCAGCGTCTCGCCGTCATCGGCCCGAACGGCGCAGGCAAGAGCACGCTCCTCAAGGTCGCCGGCGGCCTTCTCTTCGCCACCTCCGGCACGCTCCTTGTCCACGGCCATGCGCCACGCGATCACCTCTGCGTGGCCTACGTGCCGCAGCGCTCCAACGTCGACTGGCGGTTTCCGCTGCGCGTCGCGGACGTCGTCCTCACCGGGCGCACGGGCCGTCTCGGCGCGTTGCGTTGGCCCGGCCGCAGGGACCGCGAGCTGTCGCGCGACGCGATGGAGCGCGTCGGACTCGGGCAACTGGCCGACCGACTGATCGGCGAGCTTTCAGGCGGCGAGCAACAGAGGATGTTCATCGCGCGCGCGATGGCTCAGGAGGCCGAGATCGTGCTGCTCGACGAGCCGCTCGCCGGGCTCGACGTGCCAGCGACGTCCGAGGTCATCGCGCTCCTGCGCGAGCTGAGGCAGGCGACGCTTGTCGTCGCGCTGCACGATCTCGCGATCGCCGCCGCGAATTTCGACCGCGTGCTGTTGCTGCGCGAGCGCATGATCCAGTTCGGGACTCCGAGCGACGTGTTTCGCCCGGAGTTCCTCGAACCGGCCTACGGCGGGTGCGTGAGACTCGTCGAGACCGAGAGAGGCCGACTCGTCGTCCACGACGACGCGTGCGCCAAGGGGGAATCGTGAGCGCGATCGAGTGGCTCGCCGCCCCGCTGCGTCATGCGTTCATGGTCCGCGCGCTGATTGCCTCCGTGCTTGTCGGTGGGCTCTGTTCGGTCGTCGGAGCCTTCGTCGTCCTGCGCTCGATGGCATTCCTCGGGGACGCGATCGCGCACTCGGTCCTGCCGGGCATCGCCACCGGCATGCTCGTCGCCGGGCGCGGTGATCGCCGGAGCCTGTTTTGGTGGGCCCTCGCCACGTCGGTCCTCGTCGCTCTCGGGATCGGCTGGGTCAGTCGGCGCGGGCGTCTGCGCGAGGAGACGGCGATCGGAATCGTGTTCGCCGGGACCTTCGCGCTCGGAATCGCCCTCTTGTCGCGCGTGCGCGGATTCGCACTGGATCTCGTCCACGTCCTGTTCGGCGATGTGCTCGGCGTCTCGACGGCCGATCTCGTCTTGATCGCCGCCTTCGGGGCCGGCGTCTTGCTCGTGATCTTCCTCTTCTACAAGGAGCTCTTGCTTGTGTCGTTCGACGCCACACACGCGGCGACGCTCCGACTCCCCGTGGCCGCGTACCAGAGCCTGACGCTCGTCCTTGTCGCGGTGACCGTCGTCGTCTCGTTGCAGGTCGTCGGGCTGGCGCTCACGCTGGCCCTGCTCGTCGCGCCGGCATCGACGGCGCTCCTCTTCGTGCGGCGCGTCCCGCACGCGATGGCCGTTGGCGCCGCGGTCGGCGCCGCGTCGGGCATCCTCGGCCTTTACGTCTCGTACTACCTCAGCGTGGCGTCGGGGGCCGCGATCGTGCTGGTGGCCATCGCCGCGTTTCTGTTTTCCCTTGCGATCGACGGCCTGCGCCGCCGGGTCCGCCGCGCGTAGGCGGCAACCGCCGCGCCGGGCGCTGCTCCCACAGCGCATGCGCTTGCGGAGTTTTCCCGGCTCCTGTACCGTGGATCGCATGGCGCTGGACGTTCGCGTTGCGCGTGAGGCGGATCGAGAGAGGATGCTCGCCATCTCGGCGCAGATCTGGGACGGGTACGACTACGTGCCCCACGTGCTCGACGAGTGGCTCGCGGGCGCGCAGGGAGAGTTGCTCGTGGCCGAGATCGACGGGCACGTCGCGGCGTTCTCCTACCTCACCTGGCTCGCCGTCGGACACGCCTGGCTGCAGGGAATCCGTGCCGACACGGCGATGCGCGGCCGCGGCGCCGCCAAGGCGCTTACCGAGCGTTCGATCGCGCGGGCGTGGGCTGCGGGGGCACGCCGCATCGGCCTATCGACCTACATCGACAACCAGGCGTCAATGCACATTGCCGAATCGTTCGGCTTCCGCCGCGTCGCGTCGTTCGTCTACCTCGAAGGCGAGCCGGCCGGGCTCGACGAGAGGGAGGACGCGGACGTCGAGCCTCTGTCCGCAGAGGCAGCCGCCGACATCGTCGGCAGGTCCGACTTCCTCGCCGCAGCGGGCGGACGCTTTCCCTGGGAGTGGAGGTTCCTCGAGTTCGCGTGGTCGCCGGAGACGGCGCTCGCTTGGGCTCCCTATCGCATCGGCCTTCGCCGCCACGGCCGCGTGGTCGCTGCGCTGTGCGCGTCGCCGGGCGCAGGAGCTTCCGATGCGGCGTTCCTATCGTTCCTCGACGGCACCCCCGAGGACCTCGCGACCCTCTTCCGCCACGCGCATGCAGCCCTTGGCTCGGCGAAGTGGGAGGCGATGATTCCCAAGGCCGGCGATCGCGGCGCCGCGGCGCTTCTTGCCTTGCGAGAGGTCGGACTGCGCTCGTGGTCGGAGTACAACGAGGACGTGTTCGCCTACGAACTCGACCGGGCGACCGCGACGAAGGAGACGGCTTGACGACCGAGCGGAGCCTGCAGCTCGATCCGGAAGAACGTAGACGCTACGCGCGACAGCTTGCGATTCCCGATCTCGGCGAGAGGGGACAGAAGAGACTCAAAGCAGCGCGCGTCCTCATCGTCGGCGTGGGCGGACTGGGAAGCCCGGCATCGCTCTACCTCGCGGCCGCCGGCATCGGGACTCTCGGCATCGTCGACACCGACGCGGTCGAGATCTCGAACCTGCAGCGGCAGATCCTCTACAGCGAGCGGGACGCCGGCCGTCCCAAGGTCGAGGCCGCGAGGCAGCGGCTGGCCGACCTCAACTCGCACGTGCGGATCGAGGTGCACCCGACGCGCTTCGCTGGGGTCGAGGCGCGGAAGATCGCGGCCGAGTACGACGTGATCGTCGACGGGACGGACAACTTCGAGTCGCGCTACGTGATGAACGACGTCGCGCTCGATCTCGGAATCCCTTATGCGTACGGCGCCGTGTTTCAGCTCGAAGGGCAGGCCGCGCTGCTCTGCGTCCCCGGGAGACCCTGCTACCGCTGTCTGTTCCCGACTCCTCCGCCGCCCGATACGATCCGGCCCGCGGCGGAGACCGGCATCCTCGGAGTGGTGCCCGGCATCATCGGTCTTCTCCAGGCCACCGAGGTTGTGCGGTGGATCTCCCGCTACGCGGAACCCGCAGTCGGTCGACTTACGCTCTACGACGCCAGGAGAATCGAGTTCACGTCGATCGCCGTGGACGCCGATCCGGCTTGCCGCGCCTGCCAGCACTCGTCGGAAGCCGACGCAGGTCGCGCCCCGTGAAGCGGGCGGCGAGCTCATCCGGTACAGAGCCTGACCAGTTTCGCACCACGAATCGGCCGGCCGGGCGACACCGTAGTGACTCGCGGCCGATCCGATCTCCGTCGATGCGGCGCCTTCCCTAGAGGACCGACGTCGTCTCGGTAAAGCGCACGCCCATCGTCGCGAGCTCCTTGAGCACGGGCTCGTACACGGCGGGCACGGTCGGGACGTGGACTCCCGTGAGGTCGATCTCACCCTGGAGGACCATCCGCGCCGCAATGGCGGCGGGTAGCCCAACCAGTCGCGACATCGAGGTGTCGCCGTTCGGAATCCCGTAGTCGACCATCGTGGAGAGCGTCTTCTCGGTCCGGTCGCCGAAGCGGGCGACGAACTCGTGCTGCATCACGAGCATGTCTCGCTCGCCCGGCGCGTACTGCATTCTTGCGAGCATTCGCTGCGCCAGAACGTCGAGGTACGTCGTCGCCCTCGCGGGAAGGGGATCGCGGCTCACGAGCCCGAGCCAGACGAGGTCGGACACCGGCTTCGCCTTCGCCGCGATGCCGAGGTGGCGGGCAAGATCATCCGCCGTCGCCTCGGTCTTCATCCCGAGCAGGCACCCAGTCCAGCGGGCGAACGTGAGTCCGCCGAGGTCGGTCCGCTCCGTCTCGTCGAGGATCCCGAGATCGACGATCGCCTTCAGCGTGTCGCACCAGCCGGGATAGCGGAGCGTGCCGCGGAACATGCTCGTGACGGTCGGGATGCCGTAGCTCTCGATGTATGGGAGCGAGTCGCGGTTCGGGTACACCTCCAGCTCACCGAACCCGACAATCGGGCACGGCCAGTGGTGCGCGAACAGCTGCGGGCCGGGAACATCGACGGTCTTCCCATCCTTCAGGAAGCGGGCCGGGTTCTTGCCGGCCATCACGACACCGCGCGGCGCCCACGAGAACTTGTAGCCCATCGGATTCGTGTTTGCGTCGGGGGCGGGGAGTCCGCCGGTATTCGACGTGAACCCGATGAGGGTTCCGCCTTCGTCGCGAATGCGGTGGACGATCTGCATGGCCGACATGTGATCGATCCCCGGGTCGACGCCGATCTCGTTGAGGAGAATGACCCCGGCCTCACGCGCCGCAGCGTCCTGGGCCCGCATTGCGTCCTTCACGTAGGACGTCGTGACCATGTGCTTCTTGTGCTTCACGCAGAGGCGCGCGACGAGCGGGTGGTGCGCATAGGGCAAGAGACTGATCGAGAGGTCGTGCTTGGCGACAAGCGCTTCGAGCGCCGCCTCGTCGTCGACGTTGAGCGCCACGGCCGTGCCGTTCTTCGCCCCGCCGATCAGCTTCTCCGCCTTGTCCACCGTCCGCGTGGCCACGGTGACGCAGAATCCCCTGACGTCCAACAGGTAGCGAACAAGCGGACCGGCGACCAGTCCGGCTCCGAGGATGAGAACGCTCTGCACGGTGACTCCTTCCCTTCGATGCTAGGCCGAGTTCAGGTACTGCTCCAGGTATTGGTACGCCGGCGTCAGCGCGCCGCGGTAGACAATGATCGCTCGCTTCAATTCCGGCGGGAGGTCGAGTCGGTCGAAGTCGACTGTGTAGTCGGCGCGCGCGATCGTCGGCACGAATCGCTTGAGGATCGTGCTGAAGTACGCCGACGCCTCACGGGGAAGCTCGCTCGGCAGAATCTCGACCGCCATGATCACGGGACCCCGGCCGTCGACGCCGGCCGACGTCGTCCCCATCTCCGGCTGGAAAACGTAGATCGGCTCGTCGGGCTCCGTGGCCTTCACGGTCACTTCGATCGAGCCTTTGACGTCGCAAGTGATGTCGCCGATGACACGCAGCTTGGGCTGGCCTTCGTGATAGATCTCGCGCACCGACTGGCGCGTCACGAGGCGCGGGTATTTCGGCTCCCAGTAAATGCAGTTCGCCAAGACGTGCAGGTGCGGGATGTACTGCTCGAAGCACGCCCCGTAGCGCTCGGGGTGCTTGTAGTACTCCTCGAGGTCGAACGCGTGCCCTGGGATGAGAGGTTTCACCGTGTCGACCTCTTTGAACACAACCTTGACGATCGGCCGTTGCTCGTCGTCGCGGAGTCCCGAAAGGAGGTCCTGCGGCGAGGCCTCGCGCAACGGCAGCAGATCGAGGATCTCTTGCGCACCGCGGGAGACGTTCCCGTACCCGGTAACGCCGATCACGAGCGGCGAAACCTCCGCCGGGAGCCCCGTCGTGCGAATCTCGTCGCCCACCGCGCGGATTTCGGCCTTTGCCTCGTCGAGCGACGCGTACTGCGACGCCTGCCGGATCTCGGCGAACGGGGTCGCGATCCCTTCCCACTCGAGCCGCTTCCCGAGCGCCCACAGCGTGTCGATCATCCCGGCGAGGCCGGCGTAGTTGCCGAAGAAGATGAGCCGCCGGCCGCGATCGTCAACGATCTTCTCGTAGTCGATGATCGTCGCGCCAAGCTGCAGGATCCGGTGCAACATCGGCATGTTGAACGGCTGGCCCTTGATCGTGTGCGAGAAGAAGACGTACACCTTGCCGGGCCGAAGCACGTCGACCGGGATCTCCTTGAGTCCGACGACCACCGGGCAGTCGTCCAGGTCGCCAACGACCGTGACGCCGGCGCGACGGTACTCGTCATCGTTGTAGACGCGCCGGTCGGACGATTGGACAACGCATTCCAGCTTGTGCTCGGCGATGAGCTCGCGGACGTGCTCGGGGATCAGGGGCGCACGGCGCTCCCACGCGT
The DNA here is from genome assembly GCA_041302485.1 of Candidatus Bipolaricaulota bacterium. Lineage (GTDB taxonomy): Bacteria > Bipolaricaulota > Bipolaricaulia > UBA7950 > UBA9294 > CAIOGO01. Next base: position 17,263 of record JBFYRA010000154.1, on the reverse strand, counting down.
AGAGATCCTCCCGCCGAATGCCGATTCGGTTCACCATTCGACGCTACCCTTCCACGTTCGAGAGAACGTGCCTCCCTGCAGCTCAGGTAGTATAACGGATTGCGGAAAGGGATGCACGGATCCGCCCATTGGTTGGACGGATTCGCGCGCAGCTAGCGCGCCGCCCACGTCTCGAAAGCCTGCCGCCCTTCGGCGCGATGGAACGCCCAGGTGATGAGCGCCGCGCTGTCGCGATGGAACGCCTCGCCCCGCTCGTCGAGCCACGCGTCGACGCACGCCGCAAGCTGTCGCATCCGATCAGGAACGGGATCGGCGAACGCCTCCGTCGCCTGGTCGAGCAGAGGAGATGGGACTCCGAGCAGGTGCAGCTCCTGCTCTGACCAGTGGTGCGTCGACGGCCAAGACCGGCAGGCGAGGAAGAGCGTCTTCACGAGAGCCTCAAGCGCATCGCCGTAGAGAAGGCCGAGGTTCAGCGCCCTGCCGCGTTCGCGCGTCTTCCGCGCCCGGCCGAGCGCGAACCGGAATTCGAGATAGTGGACGCGCAGCCGATCCTGCCGGACGAGCTCCGGCAACTCGGCCAGCGCTACGACGATCGGGCCGATCCGACCCTGCGGGTCGTGGAGGATGACCGCATGCTGATAGGGGTAGTGGAAGAGGTCGAGCGTTGACGAGACCAGGGCAGCGAACTCCGACCACGGCCGCAGGTAGAACTCGTAGTCGACGACGCGCTTCTCCGCATCCTTGTAGGCGAAGACCTGCCGCTCGGCGTCGGGGGTCGCCGCATACGCGCCGTCCTCGACGACGACCTCAATGTCGAGGTCCGAGAGCGCATCGCAGTGCGGCCGCGTCGCCGAGCCCACGAGATACGCCCCGACGGTGCCGGCCCGTTCCGCGTAGGGCCGGACCAGCTCCCGTGCGCGTTCGATCATGCGGACCTCCACGGAGGTGGAATGAAGATGCCGCAGCCAGGCTGCGGCGTGGTGGGTGGTACAGGGCTCGAACCTGTGACCTCATGCACGTCAAGCATGCGCTCTCCCAACTGAGCTAACCACCCCTCTCGGAGGCGGCGACCGGATTCGAACCGGTGAGTCAGGGATTTGCAGTCCCTTGCCTTACCACTTGGCTACACCGCCGAGGCGGTTGCGAGTATACGAGCTGGCGGAAGAGCGGTCAATCGCGCGTTCGCGCTGCGTCCCACGGTCGGCGGCCGCGGTCTTCCGCCTCTTGCCGATCGTCTTGCATTGGATGTAAGATCGCCAAAGCTCATGTGAAAGGATCGGACTTATGAATACGCTCGGACGCAGTTGGAAGCTTGTCCTCCCCGCGATCTTGATCGGCGGTCTCGCCACCGCGCACACTGCACCTGTCCCGACGATCGCCCGCGCCGCGACGCAGAATTCGCCGACGAACGTCGAACCTGTCCGGTTCTCGATCGTGTTCAGTGAGAGCGTCTCCGGGCTCACGGCCGACGATGTCGTCTCCTCTCTCGGGTCGATCGCGTCGTTCGGCGAGACGGCAGCGTCCGACGGCACGACGTACGAAGTCGGCATCGCCTCGATTCCGGGCGACGGAGCAGTCTGGGTTTCTCTTCCTGCCGGGGCCGCCGTCGCGGCGGACGGAACGCTGAGCCTTCCGGCGTCCGGCGAAGGAGCGCTCGTCGTCTTCGATCGGACCCCGCCCCCGCCGCCCGTCGTTCTCCAACCCGCCGATGGATCCGCGACAGCGGCAGCCACGCCGAAATTCGCCTGGTCCGCGTCGGTGGATCCCGTGGGAATCAAGAACTACCGCATCGACATCGACGGCCCGACAAGCCGGGACACCTATACGACGCGGACGTCCTACTCTCCCTCTCTCGCAGAGGGCGCGTACTCCTGGCGCATCAACTGCCGCGACCAGGCGGGCAACGTGAGTGATTGGACGGCGCCGCGCGCGCTCCTCGTTGATCGCTTGGCGCCCGATCCCGTGTCGCTCGCCTCTTCGACCCACACCGCCGATGTTTGGACTCGTCTCGGCGAGATCGCCGTGGAGTCGCCGAGTGCAGGCGACAGCCTGTCGGGCATTGCGGGATACGCCGTCGAGTGGACCCAGACGCCGGGATCCTGCCCCGTAAGCGTGAACCGCAACCCGGACTGGGTTGGCGAGATCTTCCCCGCTCCGGACGACGGCCCGTGGTGGTGCCGCGTCACGACAATCGACCGCGCCGGCAACAGCAGCATTCCCGACGTGGTCGGTCCTTTCCTGATCGATCGGACGCCGCCGTCACTCGCCGGCTTGGACGGCGCGCTCTCTCTACCCAATGATCCCGGTCGGCTCGGCGCCGCCGCCGACTGGTCGCATGTCACCGTGACCGACGCATTCGATCCGTGCCCGACGGCTTCGTTCTCCATCCCAGCGGGCGCGCTGCTTCCGATGGGACACTCGGAGGTGACCGTCACGCTGAACGACCACGTCGGCAACTCCCTGACGCAGAAGGTCGACATCCTCGTCTACAACACAGAGCCCCCGGCCCTGCGCATCCTCTGCCCGACGCCCGGCGAGCGCGTCCGTCTCGGCCAGGACGTCACGCCGGAGTGGACGGTGACATCGCTTGCGTCGATCACGTCGGTCCGCGCGGACGGGGTCGTCGCCGGCCGTCTCGACACGCGGGCTCCGGGCGGTCAGGTGTTCTCCGTCTACGTGGTCGATTCGACCGGGCTCTCTGCGAGCACCAAGGTGAGATACGTGGTCGAGTACGCGGAGCGCGACGTCGCATTCCTGCGGGTCGCTCCGGACGGCGGCGAGGAGACCTTGCCGACGTTCCGCGACGACGGGTCGGCGCCGCCGGTGTTGCGGTCCTCCGACTGGCTTCGCGTTCGCTGCACGCTGGACGAATTCGCCCCTCCGTGTCCGCGCGCCTTGGTCACGTTCTCGCTTACGCGCGAGGATCCGGACGATCCGCGGGTTCCCATCCTCGAGCGCATCGGCGTGTTGGCGGACGATGGGGCCGTGCGCTCGCTCGACCTCCCGCTTGTCGTCTTCCGCCCCGGCCGCTACACGCTGTGGCTCGGATTTGTCGACGAGACGAGCGTCGGGTTCCCTTTCAGACTCGTCCGCTAGCAAGAGCAGAAACGCAGAGGGCGCAGAGAACGAGAGAGGTCGCAGAGGGGAAGGAGTAACACTACAGAAGTCGAGCCCAGCCGCGCCGTGCTCGCTCTAGGATCGGCTCGGCGCGCTCAGCGCGGTTTCCTCTGCGCCCTCTGCGTCGGACTCTTGCCGTACTGAGGCCGCGCCACTAGTCGACCATCCCGACATCGTGGCCGGCCTTCTGGGCGCGCTCGAGGACTTCCTCGATCCCGCCGGCCATGTAGAACAGCTGCTCGGGCAGGTGGTCGAGTTCGCCGTCGACGATCATCGCGAATCCGCGCACGGTGTCGGCTACCTTCACGTACGCTCCAGGCCGGCCGGTGAACTGCTCGGCGACGAACATCGGCTGGCTCATGAACCGCTCCACTTTGCGGGCGCGACGTACGGCGAGCTGGTCGTCGTCCGAGAGCTCGTCCATGCCCATGATCGCGATGATGTCCTTCAAGTCCTCGTAGCGCTGCAGCACTTGGAGCGTCTTGCGCGCCACGCGGTAGTGCTCGACGGTCGTGAACTGCGGGTCGAGAATCGTCGAGTTCGACTGCAGGGGATCGACGGCCGGATAGATGCCCTTCTCGACGATGGCGCGGGACAGCGTGATCGACGCGTCGAGGTGCGAGAACACGGTGGCCGGCGCGGGATCGGTGAGATCGTCCGCCGGCACGTAGACGGCCTGGACCGACGTGATCGACCCTTTCTTCGTCGACGTGATTCGCTCCTGCAACTCGCCCATCTCGGTCGCCAGCGTCGGTTGGTAGCCGACTTCCGACGGCATGCGCCCGAGGAGGGCCGACACCTCGCTTCCGGCCTGCGCGAAGCGGAAGATGTTGTCGACGAAGAGCAGGATATCTTTTCGCTCCTCGTCGCGGAAGTACTCGGCCACGGTGACTCCCGTGAGCGCGACGCGGAACCGCGCGCCGGGCGGCTCGTTCATTTGGCCGTACACGAGCGCCGTGTTCTGCAGGACACCCGCCTCTTTCATGTCGAGGTAGAGGTCGTTGCCCTCGCGCGTGCGCTCGCCGACGCCGGCGAACACGGAATAGCCGTGATGCTCGTAGGCGATCGAGCGGATGAGCTCCATGATCACGATCGTCTTGCCGACGCCGGCGCCGCCGAACAGGCCGATCTTGCCGCCCTTCGGGAACGGAGCGACAAGGTCGATCGACTTGATGCCGGTCTCGTAGATCTGAGTTCGCGTCTCTTGTTCGAGCATCGACGGCGCCTTGCGGTGAATCGAGTACCGCTTCGCCGTCTCCGGCGCCGGCAGCCCGTCGATCGGACGGCCGACGATGTTCAGCATGCGACCGAGCGTCTCAGGCCCGACCGGAACCGTGATCGGGCCGCCCATCGAGAGGACCGGCGTGCCGCGCGCGAGGCCGTCGGTCGAGTCCATGGCGATCGCACGCACGACCTCGTTGCCGAGGTGGTCGGCCACCTCGAGAACAAGGTCCTCGTCGTTCGCGCGCTCGATTCGCAGCGCGTCGTTGACGCGCGGCAGCTCGCCCCTCGCAAAGCGAACGTCGACGACCGGACCTCTGATCTCCGTGACGCGTCCCGCAGCCGGCTTGTCCGCCATGTCCGCCTTCCTTCCGTCCGTCTAGTTCGCGCGAAGCGCCTCGGCGCCTCCGAGGATGTCCGCGATCTCCCGCGTGATCGATTGCTGCCGCGCCCGGTTGTACGACCGCCGCAGGGTCTCGAGAAGCTCTTCCGCGTTGTCGGTCGCGTTCTTCATCGCTTGACGCCGGATCGCGTCTTCGCTTGTTTTTGTCTCCACCATCGCCGCGTAGATCTTCGCCCGCACGTAGAGCGGCAGCGCGCTCGCGAGCGCCGTGCCAAGGTCCGGCTCGACGAGGAACTCACCCGGCCGCAGCGCGTCCGAATCGCGCGCCGTCGTTCCGGCCGTGCTCGGCGTCAAGGCGACCGGCAACAGGTCGACCACAGCGAGCTTCTGCGACAGGTCGGAGACAAACCTCATGTATACGAGCTTCACGCGGCCGATCTCGCCCAACGTATAGAGGTCCATGACGTCGTCCGCCACGCGCACGGCGGCCGCCCAGGTCGGCGGATCGTAGACGCCGACGTACGCGCGGAGTGGCTCGACGCCGCGCCGGGCGAAGTGGCTGCGCGCCTTCTCTCCCCCCGCAAGGACGCGCGCCGCCGGGCCGGCCTTCGCGAGTTCGGTCTCGCCAGCGTGGTTCAGTTCGCCCTTGTAGCGCTCGCAGAGGCCGCGGTCCGAGTTGAGAATGAGTACGGCCGTCTTCTCCTCGCCGCGATCGACGGTCAACGGGTGCGGCTCCGCGTCGAGCGACCACTGCGAGGCCAGCTTGCGCGTGAACGTCTCGAGGTCCGCGAAGTACGGCCGCACGTGCGCCAGCTTCTTCTTGAGCCGGGTCACTTTCGTCATCGCGATCGCGTTCATCGCGCTCGTGATCTGGGAAATATCCTCGATGTTCCCGATCCGGCTCTTGATCGCTCGCACATGCTGCGCCATGGGCTACGCTCCGAACCGCTTCTTGAACTCGCCGACGGCGAGATCGAGCTTCGCCCGGAACTCCTTCGTGAGTTCCCGGCGCTCGCGCAGCTCGTCGACGAGGTCGCGGCGGACCTCGTGAAGGTAGCGCAGCCACTCTTCCTCGAACCGGCGAACGTGGGCTACTTCGACGTCGGCGAGGTGGTTCTGCACGGCCACGTAGAGCGAGAGAACCTGGTCCTCGACAGGCATCGGCTTGTACTGCCCTTGGCCGAGGATCTGCATCAGGCGGTCGCCGCGCGCGAGCTGGGCCTTCGACTCGTCGTCGAGGTCGCTCGAGAACTCGGCGAACGCCTCGAGCTCGCGGTACTGCGACAACTCGAGCCGCAACTCGCCCGCAATCTGAGACATCGCACGGATCTGCGCTGCGCCGCCGACGCGCGACACGGAGTAGCCGACGTTGATCGCCGGCCGGACGCCCTGGTTGAACAGGTTCGTCTCGAGGTAGATCTGCCCGTCGGTGATGGAGATCACGTTCGTCGGGATGTACGACGTGATGTCGCCGGCCTTCGTCTCGATGATCGGAAACGCCGTGAGCGAACCGCCGCCGCGATGCGCCGACGGCACCGGGCGCTCGTCTTCAAGCGGCGCGCCGTTTCCTGAGCCCTCGACGCGCCCGTGAAGGTCGGACAGGCGCACGGCCCGTTCGAGCAGGCGCGAGTGGGTGTAGAAGATGTCGCCCGGGTACGCCTCGCGGCCGGGCGGCCGCCGCAGCAAGAGCGCGATCTCGCGGTAGGCGACCGCGTGCTTCGACAGGTCGTCATAGACGATGAACGCGTCGTCGCCGCGGTAGGTGAAGTACTCGGCCATCGCGCAGCCGGCGTACGGCGCCAGGTACTGCATGGTCGCCGGCGTGTGAGCGTCAGCCACAACGACGATCGTGTACGAGAGCGCGTCGTGACGCGACAGCGTGTCAACAATCTTGGCAACCGTCGACGCCTTCTGGCCGATGGCCACGTAGACGCAGGTCACATCCTTGCCCTTCTGATTGATGATCGTGTCGAGCGCGATCGCCGTCTTGCCGGTTCGCCGGTCGCCAATGATCAGCTCGCGCTGGCCTCGCCCGATCGGCGTCATCGCGTCGACGGCCTTGAGACCAGTCTGAAGGGGCGTGTCGACGGGCTGGCGATCGATGACACCCGGCGCCTTCGACTCGGTGCGCCGCGTCTCGGTCGACGCGATCGGCCCCCTACCGTCAAGCGGACGCCCCAGCGGATCGACGACACGGCCGAGAAACCCCTCGCCCACCGGCGTCTCGAGCACGTGCCCGGTGCGACGAACCTCGTCGCCCTCCTTGACCTTCTCGGTGTCGCCAAACAGGGCGACCCCGACCGACTCCTCCTCCAGATTGAGGATGAGCCCGTACACGTCGTTCCCGAACGTCGCGATCTCCGAGGACATCGCGCGATCGAGCCCGTAGACGTGCGCGATCCCGTCGCCAACCTGGGCGACGACGCCGATCTCCTGGGTCTGGAAGTCGTACTGGAAGCCCCGCAGGTGCTCTTTCAGGACGGCCGCGATGTCGTCTTTGCGCGTCGTCATCTCTCCCCCGATGCTCCAAGCGTCTGATGCAGGCGATCGAGCTTCGCCTTGAGCGTGCCGTCCAGGGTTCGGCCCTCGATCTCGATGCGGACCCCGGCGAGCACGGCTGTGTCCACGCTCTCTTCGATCTTCACCTGCATCCGCAGCGCGCGGCCGAGCCGATCGGCGAGCTGCGCCCGCTCGTCGTCTGACAGCGCTTGCGCGGTGACCACGCGGACGCGCACGACGTTCTCCGACTCGGCGCGCACGGACAGGAACTCGCCAAGCACGAGGTCGCGAACGAGGAGACCGATGAGGTGGCGGAATCCGTCGCTCGCCTCGGGAAACGCCTCGCGCAGAACCTGCCCTGCCGGATCAGCAGCGTCCGGTGCCCGGTCGGTTGCCGCAGCCAGCTCGCGCAGCTCTCGTTCCAGCGCGTCGGTCGACTTCTCACGCGCCGCGAGCGTATAGAGGTCTTGCGCGATCTTCCGCGCGACGTCGCGAGATCTCACCGGCGCTCCCTCACCCCGTCGAGCGCGGCCTCATCGATCTCGGCCAGGAGCTGATCGAGGAGCTTGCGGTGATCGTCGATCCGCACCTCGCGCCGCAAGAGCTGCTCGGTGCCGAGCACGACCATCTCCGCGTACTGCGCCTTGAGGTCGGCGACCAGCTGCTCTCGCTCGTGGGCGACCTGCACGCGCGCATCGGCCAGGATTCGATCGGCCTCGCCCTTGGCGCGCTCTTTGGCCTCGACAAGGCCCTTCTCGGCGCGCTGCCGGGCCTCCTCAAGGATCTGGGCCGACTCTTTCTTCACCGCCGCGAGCTCGCCTTGGCGCGCCGCGACGAGCTCGGCCGCCTTCTCTTCGGCCGCCTTGGCCGTCGCCATCCGCGCGGCAATCAGGTCGCGGCGCCGATCGAGGTACTGGAGCGCCGGCCTCCACAGCAGCCAGCGCAGGAGAACCAACAGGACCGCGAACTGAAGCAGGGTGATGACGAGCGTCCAGTTGAAATCAATGATCCTACCCCACTCCACGCTATCCCTTCCTCTCTAGACGACGAACAACAGAACGATCGAGATGAGCAGCGCGTAGATCGCCGTCGTCTCGATCAAGGCGCAGCCGATGAGCATCGTGCTGAAGAGCGCTGGCCGCGACTCAGGCTGGCGCGCGATGCCATCGAGCGCGTGGGAGACGGCGTTCCCGAGCCCGAGCCCCGGGCCGAACGCCCCAATCCCCATGCACAGCCCGGCCGCGAGGTACTTGGCCACTTGCACCAAGTCCGCGCCGCTGATTCCCGCCGCTGCAGTCTGGGCCTCCTGAAGCATGCACCCTCCTAGTGTTTCTCGGTCGCCAAATTGATGTAGGCAACCGCCAGAATCGAGAAAACGAAGGCCTGAATCAGCCCGAACCCGATCCCAAAGACGATGCGCAACGCGATGGGAACGACGAACGGCTCGAGCTTGGCCATGACAATCGACACAAGGACCATCTCGGCGAACACATTGCCGAACAACCGGAACCCGTGCGACAGCGGACGAGCCACAACCTCGGACAGGATCATGAACGGCGACAGCCACCACGGGGAGAAGAACTCCTTCTTGTATCCGCGGAGTCCTTTGGTGCGGATCAGGAAGAAGTGGACGAGGACAAGGACCATGAGCGCCAGACCCAGTGTGACGTTGGGGTCGGTCGTGGGCGCTTCGAGTCCCGGGAGGAGCGAGAGCCAGTTCGACGCGAGGATGAACAGGAACAGGCTCGCGATGAACGGGAACATCTTCCGCCCGAACTCCTTCGAGCTAAAGTTCCCGAGAAGCTGGCTGTCCAGCTGCTCCATCACAAAGTCAAGCGCCGCCTGCGTGCGGGTCGGCTTGTCCTCGACGGGCTGCCGCAGCCCGCGCCGCAGAACCAGGGCGAGGGCGATCACGATGAGCGAGGCGATGGCGGACAGGACAATCGTCTTGGCGTCGACCTGGACGGTGAGGCCACCGATGTGCCAGGTAGCGATCTCTTTCTTGCCGAGATGCTCTATCAGCTTCCCGAGCTCTTCTCGCACGACGCCCCTCCCCCTGCCGCAGACCGCCGGAAGAGCAAGCTTAGCTGCGCCAGAGCCAATCCTCCACCCGCGCCGAGGAACGTCTCGCGTCCGAGCGCCACGGCGATCCACGCCAGGCAGAGCCCGAGGAGGAGGTACCGCCCGAGGCCAGACAGGATAGCCACGATCGCGCCCCGGCGCGGCGCTTCGCCGCGGGCGAGCGTTGCAAGCGTGACCAGGAGAAGCGCCGCATTCACAAGGTAGAGGGCGAGGCCGAGGCCCACGCCGAGCGCGGCGGCCCGCCAACCGACTGCGCAGAGAGTCGCCGCCAGCGCTCCGCAGAGGCCGAACGAGACGCCGACGCGCAGGGCGCCGGCGATCCCGGGAAGCCGCGGCAGACTCCGCATGGGTTGGGAGGCAGAGCTAGATCGTCTGGATCTGCTTTGCCTTCTGGTCGATGAGCGCGTCGACCGCCTTCGTGTTCTCATGGACCACCTCGTCGGTCTTCTCGCGGTACCGACGGTGGTCGTCTTCGGAGATCTGGCCGTCTTTCTTCATCGCGTCGAGCTTCTCGTTCGCCTCGCGGCGGACGTTGCGCAACGCGACCTTGGTCTCCTCGCCGCGCGTCTTGATGACCTTCGACAGCTCGCGGCGGCGCTCCTCGGAGAGCTTGGGCACCTTGATCCGCAGCACGTTGCCGTCGCTCGCCGGGTTGAGCCCCAGGTCCGCGGACAGGATCGCCTTCTCAACCGACCCCATCTGTGTCTTGTCGAACGGCTGGACCACGAGGAGGTTCGCGTCCGGCGCGGCGATCGTCGCGAGCTGCTTCAGCGGCATGCGGGCCCCGTAGTAGTCGACGACCACGTCCTCGACCATCGCCGGGTTCGCCCGTCCGGTCTGGACCTTCGCGAGGTGCTCCTTGAGCACGTCGAGGGTCCGCTTCATGTGCTCGACCATCTCCCGTTGCACCTGCTCTGCTGGCATGCGTCACCTCGTAGCGATGATTCTATGGGCGGCCCGAGAGACCGTCAACGCAGGATGCCGTGCGCCGCGCCGCCTCACGCGTCCGGGCGGGCGACCAGCCGGTCAAGCTCCACTTGTTGCTCGGGGCGGACGACGGCCAGAATCTCGTCCACAGCCTGGAGCACCGTGTCCGCGCTCGGCAGGATGAGGTCGCCCTTGCGCAAGATGGCGACGAGGATGCAGTCGCACGGCAGGTCGAGGTCGCGCACGGCCTTGCCCGCAGCGACCGATCCCGGCGCGACCTTGACCTCGACGAGCGAGTACTGGCCGCGGCGCAGCTTGAGGAGCGTCATCATGTCGCCGACCGACATCTCCTCGGCGATCAGGGTTGCCATCAGGTTCGCCTGGTTCAGGGCGACGTCGACGCCCATGTCGCGCGTGAACAGCCACGCGTTGTCGGGATCGTTCACGCGGGCGATGACGCGCCGCACGCCGAACTCAAACCGCGAGATGGTCGAGACCACGAGGTTGTCCTCGTCGTCCGAGGTCACGGCCGCCACGACGTTGGCCTTCTTGATCCCCGCCTGCACGAGCACCTTGGGGTCGGCGCCGTCGCCGGAGACGATCATCTCCGGCGGAAAGCGCAGCTTCAGCGGCTCGGTGATCTCGGGCCGCGGGTCGACGATGACCGCGTCGTGCCCACCGTCCCGGAGCAGTCCGGCGAGGTGCGCGCCCGTCTTTCCTCCCCCAACGATCAGGACGAACATGGTCGCCTCCTCTCCTAGACGATGGCCATCAAGCTCTCGAGCCGCGAGCGGGCCGTAGCCAGCACGCTGATCACGATTCGATCGCCGCTCTGGAACGTGGTCCCCGAAATGGGGATGAACGTCCCGCCCTTGCGCGCCACGCTGATGACCGAGATTTCGGACGGCACGTTGACGTTGTGCACCGTGCGCCCGACCCAGTGCGGCGGCACCTCCACCTCGACCAGCTCCACCTCGCCCGTGCCCAGGCTCTGCACGACGTTCAGCTCGCGATGTCCGAGGAGTTGGATGATCCGGCTCGCGCCCCACGCCGTGGAGGACACCGTCTGCAGACCGAGGCGCTGGTAGATCTCGGCGCGCCGCGGGTCGTAGAGCCGGGCCACGATCTTCGGCACGTTGAACGTGTTGCGCGCCACCCGCGCGATGACGATGTTGCGGTTGTCGCGCGCCGTGACCGCCGCCAGGGCGTCGGCCTGATCGGCGCCGGCCTTGGCGAGGACGTCACGGTCGAGGCCCGTTCCCGTCACCGCCTTGCCGCGGAACGAGGGGCCCAAGCGCTCGAAGGCGCGAGGGTCCACGTCGACCACGGTCACGTCTTGGCCGTCGTCGATGAGCTGGTGGGCGAGTTCGGTACCCATCCGCCCGCAGCCAACAATGATGACCTTCATCGCACCCTCCTCACGCGAGACGTGCGCCTGCCTTTCGGCGCGTGATCCTCGCTACAGTAGAGCGTTTCTCCAGTTCCGCGTCGCCCGCCCGTCCCGCCGGCCACGGAAACAGTCCGCGTCATCCTACCGCGCGCGTGTCCAGGTCTACCAGTCTGACTCACGTCCCACCTCCTGGCTCCGGGTGCGCCTCGGCGAGCGCCAGGCGCGCCGCCCGCCGGCGGTCGAGCGCGCGCACGACCGCCTTGCGCCCTTCCTCCGCGAGGAACATGATCGGCGGGTAGAGGAAGAGAATCCCCCAGTACTTGAGCGGCAGAGGCCCTTCCTCAAACAGCGCCTGGAATGGCGGCGCGTAGATCATGAGCGCGATGAGCGCCAGTTCGAACGCGAAGCCAAAGAGCAGGAAACGGTTCGAGAAGAACCCGGTCTTGAACACCGAGGATCGCTCCGTGCGGCAGGCGTAAGCGTTGCCGATCTGGGTCGTCACGACCCCGGCGTGGAACATCGACGTCGCGAGGACGTAGACCATGCCATCGTTCGACAAGAGCCTCTGTGCGTACGGCAGGAGGTCCGGCCGCGGCAGGTTGAACAGGTCGCGGTAGCCCATCGTCCACCAGAGGAAGAAGAAACCGGCAAAGCACAGCGCCGTCTGGATGCTGCCGAGCCATAGAAACGCGCGCAGGACCAGCTTGCGGTCGACGATGCGTTCCTTCGTGCCGCGCGGCGGCCGATCCATGAGCCCCGGCTCGGGCTTCTCGGTCCCCAGCGCGAGCGCCGGCACGAGGTCCGTGCCCAGGTCGACGGCCAGGATCTGCATCACCGTGAGCGCGAGCGGGATGTTGAACACAATCTGCAGGATGACCGGCCACGCCTCGGGCGTGTTGCTCGTGAAGATGTACGTCGTGAACTTGCGGATGTTGGCGTACACAGCGCGCCCTTCCTCGATGGCGTTGACAATCGAGGCGAAGTTGTCGTCGAGCAGGATCATCGACGCCGCTTCCTTGGCCACGTCGGTTCCGGCGATGCCCATCGCCACGCCGATGTGCGCCTTCTTGAGCGCTGGGGCGTCGTTCACGCCGTCGCCGGTCACGGCCACGATCTCGCCCAGCTCTTTGAGCGCCGAGACGACGCGCAGCTTGTGCTCGGGCGCGGCGCGGGCAAAGATGACCTCGCCCTTGAGCGCCTCGCGCAACTCGGCGTCCGTCATCGCGTCGAGGTCCGCGCCGGTGACGAGGCGGGCGCCCTCTTCGACCATCCCGACGCGCCGTGCGATCGACTCGGCGGTGAGCCCGTAGTCGCCCGTGATCATGATGATGCGGATGCCCGCGCGGTGGCACTTGTCGACCGCCGCCGCCACCTCCGGGCGCGGCGGATCCTGCATCGCCAGGAGGCCGAGGAAGGTCAACTCCTGCTCGACCCACTGGATCGTGTAGCCGTTCGGCCGATCGGGCAGCGTGCGCCGCGCGATCGCCAGGACGCGCAGGGCATTGCGTGCGTAGGCGTCGTTGGCCGCCAGGATCTCGTCGCGCCGCTCGCGCGTCATCGGAACCTCGACCCCGTTGATCAGGATCGACGTGCACAGCGACAGCACCTCTTTCGGCGCGCCCTTGACGAATGCGATCTCGTCTCGGCCGCGCGGGTGGATCGTGCTCATCCGCTTGCGGGCCGAGTCAAACGGCAGCTCGCGCAGGCGCGGGTACTCGCGGGCCGCGTCCGCGTGCGTCACCCCAGCTTTCGCCCCCGCAACCACCAGCGCGGCCTCGGTCGGATCGCCGAGGATCGTCCACCCCTTCTCGCCTTGCGGCGGCACGAGCCGCGCGTTGTTGCACAGGATCGACGCCAGCGCCAGCTCGCGCAGGTCGCCCGGCGCCGCGTCCTGGTCCCCGCCCGTCGGGCGGAACTCGCCTTTCGGCTCGTAGCCGACGCCCGTCGCCGCAAGGCGGTGTCCCGAGATCCAGATCTCACGCACCGTCATTTCGTTCTGCGTCAGCGTTCCCGTCTTGTCCGTGCAGATCACCGTGCACGACCCGAGTGTCTCGACTGATGACAGTTTCTTGATCAGCGCGTTGCGCTTCGCCATCCGTTGCACGCCCATCGCGAGCGACAGCGTGACCGTCGGCAGGAGCCCCTCGGGAACGAACGCCACGACCATGCCCACCGAGAAGATGAACCCCTCGCTCAGCGGGCGACCGATGACGAAGACCGACAGGAAGAACAGCGCGACGCCGATCCCGAGGGCCATGCCCGTGACGAAGCGCGTGACGCGGTTGACCTCCTTCTGGAGCGGGGAGAGGTCCTCCTCGACCGTCTGCGTCATCCGCGCGATCTTGCCGAACTCGGTGTTCATGCCCGTGGCAAAGATCACGGCACGACCCGTGCCGGCGCTGACCGCCGTCCCGGCGAACACCAAGTTCGGGCGTTCCATGATCGAGAGACCCTCGCGCAGCGAGGCCTCCGCCGTGCGCCGCGCCGGCGTCGACTCGCCGTTCAGGGTCGAGAGGTCGACGCGCATCTCGTTTTCTTCGACCAGGCGCGCGTCGGCGCTCACGTGGTCGCCCTCCGAGAGGACGATGACATCGCCGGGCACCAACTCCTCGGCCGGAACCTTCGCCTCGTGGCCGTCGCGCACGGCGCGCGCGAACTGCGGCAAGAGCATCTTCAGCGCGTCCGCCGCCTTCTCGGCGCGAAACTCCTGCCAGAACGAGAAGATCGCGTTGATGACGATGACCGCCCAGATCGCCCAGCCGAGCTGCGGCATCTTGCCGATGAACGCCATCGCCCCGCCCGCCCAGAGGAGGAGGGCCATCAGGTGCGTGAAGTTGGCGAGGAACTTCCGCCACAGCGGCTTGCCCTTGATCGTCTGGATCGCGTTCGGACCATGCTTGGCCAGACGTGCGGTCGCCTCGGCGGTCGAGAGACCGTCTTCCGACGTGCCTGCCGCCGCGTAGACGTCCGAGATCTGAAGCGTGTAAGGACGGAGAGCTTGGTTTTCCGGCATCGAGACTACGTACCCGCCCAGTGTGCGCGCGTACCGTGGCTCCTTGACGACCCTGGGAAGAGGACGAGCCCACCCTCGGGTGGGCTCTGTGGTAGGTCCATCCTTCCGTGAGGCAGCATCCTACTGCTCGGATCTTCAGGTGTCAACTCAGTTGGCGGCGGCGGGGCACGGCTTCGCGGTTTCTGATCCGCCCTGGCCCGCGGCGGACATCTGCGGGCGCTTCGTTCATGGCGGGTGCAAGAGACCCGCCGGGCGGCCCGACCGCGATGGCTCGCGGGGGTACGGGAGCCACGCTCCGACATATCTCGCGCGCGGTGCGCGATCCCTACAGAACATGGCGGGTGCGTAGCTCCTCTCGGCCTTCGTCCGCGCCCTCGCCGGGCTTCGCGACGCCGAACGCGCCACCGTGGTCCTGGCAAACGGAGCCACCGAGGGCTCGGCGAGACGACCGTGGGCCGGAGAGGGATCTCCGTGCATCGCGGCAATGCCACGCAGCTCGCGTTCTAGCGCGCTCTGGCGGCGCGGCCCCATCATGGCCTCGTTGTTGGCACAGTCTGATCCTGCGTTGGCATCTGGCCTCGCCGCCCGCCGGGGCATGGGAGCGGCTGAACGCAGGAGAACGTCTTCCCATAAACACTCAGCCAGAGGGGCCTTGACTTGTCGTGCCTATTCGTATATTTTGACTCGATGTCGAGATATACGAAGACGCGACTCCCCGAGGCGGCCAAGCCTCATCACTTCAATCAATCCCTTGACCGGGGTCTACGGATCCTTGATCTCTACAGCCGCAGCGCTCCCGCGCTCTCCGCAAAGGAAATCGCGGAGCAGCTCGACATCGGCGTGACAACCCTCTACCCATTTCTCCACACGCTCGTCGCCCACGGCTACCTGGAGATGGACGACCGCAAGAGATACCGCCTGGGACTGAAGCTGCTCGAACGCGTGGGAGAGATTGAGAGCGTCTACGACGTCCGCGGCGTTGCGCGGGAGCACATGACGAAGCTCAGTCGGTCGATCGCGGCCAACGCGCGTCTCGGCGTCCTCTACGGCAACGAAGTGCTCTACCTCGAGCAAGAGGAAGGCGGCCCGGCGGCCAATGCGGTTCTGAGAGAGGTCGTGGGACTCCGCGTGCCGAGCCACTGCACGGCCCTCGGCAAAGTGCTTCTCGCGTTTCTTCCCGAGGGCGACCAGGCGTCCGTCCTCGCGGGACTGCCCTTGCCCCAGATCACAGAACACACGATCACGAGCCGCGACCGCCTGCGCGCGGAGCTCGCTCTCGTCCGAGAGCGAGGCTACGCACTGGAGATCGAGGAACTGCAGCCGGGCAGCGCGTGCGTCGGAGCTCCAATTCGCAGTTCGAGCGGCCGGGTGGTCGCGGCCATCAGCGCGTCGGTCTTTGCGTCGCGGGCTTGTGGAGAGGAACTGCCTCGCGTCGTGGAGGCGGTCACGGACGCCGCCGACGCGATCTCCGTGAGGCTAGGGCACCCCATCACGCGATCGCAGGCGGAGGATCCAAAGTGCGCTGACTGCCGATACGGAAGTGGAGGCCCAAACTAGGTCCGCAGGCAGAGGAGGCCAGATGGTGACAAAGTACTTCCAGAAGGTGGGCTCCGCCGACGGAGCGAACAAACTGCGAGACAATCCCTGCCAGCTCCTCGACTTCATGAGGATCTTGCTCCCTGCCGGCGGATCGTACGAAGGCGACACCGCAGGACACGAGGCGCTGTTCGTGGTCTTGTCCGGCCAGGCGCGCGTGCGTGCTGCCGGCGCGGACTTCCCAAACGTCGGAGGGCGGGCCAACGTCTTCGCGGGCAAGCCGCACGCAGTCTACCTTCCGCCTCGTTGTCGATATCAGGTGGATGTCCCGAGCGGAGGACCGGGCTTCGATGCCGCTCTCGCCATGGCGAAGGCGGAGGATGGATCGGCACCCTTTCACGTCGAACCAGACGCCATCCGTTCGGGCAAGTGGGGAATCTCCAACTTCTCCAGAACGTATCACCAGATCCTCGTCCACGGGCAGCATCCTGGGCACAAGGTCAGTCGACTCATCGCGGGCGAGACGTTCACGCCGTCAGGCAACTGGTCGACGTACCCGCCGCATCGGCACGAGAAGGACGACCCGCCGCGCGAAGCGTACATGGAGGAGATGTACTACTTCCGCGTCGCTCCGTCCGACGGCTGGGGCCTCGCGCGGTACTACACCGACGACCGCCTGATCGATGATGCGTACACCATCGAGGACAACACGATCCTCATGATGCCGAACGGGTACCACACCGTGACCTCTACGCCTGGGTACACCACCTACTACCTGTGGTTCCTCGCCGGGAACACGCGCGTGCAGGCGGCGTTCGAAGACCCCCATCTGAGCTGGGTCGGGCGGACGATTCCCATGATTCGGAACATCGAGGAGAACCTCTCATGATCCTCGATCGGTTTCGCCTCGACGGTCGGGTGGCCATCATCACGGGAGCGGCGCGCGGACTCGGCCAAGGGATGGCCGTCGGCCTGGCTGAAGCAGGCGCCGACATCGTCGCGGTCGATGTGCTCTCGCCTCTAGCCGAAACGCGCCAGCTCGTGGAGGCCGCCGGTCGGCGCTTCGTGGAGGTCAAGGCCGACCTGTCTACGACGGCCGACATCCCTCGCATTCTGGGTGCAGCAAAGGACGCCT
>JBFYRA010000169.1:0-3867 GCA_041302485.1 Candidatus Bipolaricaulota bacterium | reverse complement strand
TCGAGGAGGCCGAAGATGCGCTCCGCCGAAGCCATGGCCGACTGGAGGATGTAGTAGCCTTCAGACAGGTTGAGCACTGGTTCGAACAACATGCGCACGTACTGCAGGAACGCGACGAGCGCGCCGAGCGTCAAGCCGCCCCCGAGGGTCCGCAATCCGCCATACCACAAGACGAGAGCCACCGCGAACGAGCTCAAGAAGCTCATCAAGGGCCTGAACACGGCGAACGTGACGATCTGGCGGAAGTCGGCATCGTACTTCGCCTTGTTGATCTCGATGAACCGTCGGTTGGCCGCGGCCTCCTGCACGAACACCTGGATGATGCGGATGCCCGAGATCGACTCCTGGACATAGGCGTTCAGCCGGGCGATCTGCCGGCGAACCTCGCGGAATGCAGCGCGAACGCGGTTCCGGAACTGCCACGCGCAGAAGACGATGACCGGGAACAGCGCAAATACGACGAGAGCCAGCCGCCAGTCGAGGCGCAGCATCACGACGACGATGCCGAGAATGAGGAATCCGTCGCGGAACAGGCTTACGAGCATCGAGGTGAAGAACTCGTTGATCGCGGCGACATCGTTCGTCGCGCGCGTGACAAGGCGTCCGACCGGAGCCCGATCGAAGAACGCGACAGGGAGGCGGAGGATGTGCGCGAAGATCTCGCGGCGCATGTCGTACATGACGCGCTGGCTCGTGTACTCGAGCAGGTAGACCTGGACGACGCCGAACAGGAACCGCACGACGAGCGCGAGCGCGAAGAAGAGCGCCAGGCGCAGGACGCTCGCCAGAGCGCCGCCGCGCAGGGTCTCGGTGTCGCGCGGGGAGAGCGTCTCCAGCGCCGTCTCCGACGCGAGGTACCCGCCCGGGACGCGGGCGAAGACCGCGGGAACTTGCGCTGCAGTCGAGGCACGGTCATCGGCGTCGGAGATGAAGAGAACACGTTCCGGTTCTATGGCGTCGGCGCTCTCCCACGTTCCGAGCGTGTCGGGATCGACCGCCGCCGTGCGCACGAGGTAGCGCTCCCCGCCGAGGTCGATCGGGTCGCCCGCCTGCGGGGCCTCTGGCAGCGTGACGATGGCGTAGGGAAGACGCATGTACGCATCGATCGCGGTCTTCGAGAAGTACGGAAGCGCGAGTTCGATCCCGGCGAGTCCCATCGTCAGGACGACACAGAGGGCGAAGATCGCTCGGTAGGGGCGGAGGAAGCGCAGCATGCGCTGCGTCAGTCGGAGGTCGAACGCCTTGCCGACGATCTCGTCGTCGCGGAACAGGTCGCTCATGCGCCCTCGATCCTCCTCTCCGCCTGCTGCAGGGCCCAGACCTTGGCGTAGGTCCCTCCGCGCAAGACGAGGTCCTCATGGCGGCCTCTCTCCGCGATGCGCCCCTTGTCGAGAACGACGATCTCGTCGGCATCTCTCACTGCCGAGAGTCGGTGGGCGATCAGGACGCACGTGCGCCCGCGGAAATACTGGCGCAGGTTCGCGAGGATGACCTCTTCCCGCTCTGCGTCGACGGCGGACAACGGATCGTCGAACACGACGATGCGCGGGTCGCAGAGGAGCGCACGCGCGATGGCGACCCTCTGCTTCTGGCCACCGGAGAGGGACAGACCGCGCTCGCCGACTCGCGTGTCGTACCCGTCGGGGAATGCGAGAATCTCGTCGTGGATGCCGGCGAGCTCGGCGGCGCGAGCGACCTCGTCGCGCGTGGCCGCCGGGCGGCCGAACGCGATGTTCTCGGCGATCGTCGCCGAGAAGAGGAAAGCGTCCTGCGGTACGAATCCGACGGACGCGCGCAGCTCGGCCAGGGACACGTCGCGCACGTCGACCCCGCCGACGAACATTGTCCCGGCCGGTGGGTCAAACACGCGCGGGATGAGGTGTGCGAGCGTGCTCTTTCCGGATCCGGTCAGGCCGACGATGCCGAGCGTCGCACCTTCGGGGACGTGCAGGGTCACGTCGGACAACGAGGCCGCATTCGCGCGATCCTCCGATCCCGGATAGACGAACGTGAGGTGGCGGACCTCGATCGACGCCCCTACGAGCGGGCATGCGCCCTCAGGCTCGGCGATGTCCGCCGGCAGCGCCAACAGCGAGTTGATTCGCTGAAGCGACGCGGAGCCTCGCTGGATCAGACTCACTGCCTGTCCGACGGCGAGCATCGGCCAGACCAGCATCATCAGGTACTGGGCGAACGCGACGAAGTCGCCGAGACTGACGCGGCCACGAATCACGCTCGCCCCGCCGACCCACAGGATGATGGCCATCGTCGCGCCGCCGAGGAGTTCGATGAGAGGGTGGAAGAGCCCATGGACGCGAACGAGAGACATGTTCTCGTCGACGAGCCGTTGGTTCGTCTTCGCGAAGTCGCGTTCCGAGCCAGGCTCCTGTGCGAACGACTTGAGCACGCGGACGCCGGACACGTTCTCGCGCACCTTCTCCATGACGGCGGAGAACGCCTCCTGAACGCGCTCGAAGCGACGGTGGATGACCTTTCCGAACCCGAGCATCACGACGGTGAGAATCGGCAGCGGGATCGCTGCATACAGCGTCATGGGGACGTCGATCGACAGCATCACGCCGAGCGACACCGGGATCATCACGAGCGGGTCGATGATCGTGATCACTCCGAAGCCGCAGGCGCGCGTCACCGCCTCGACGTCGTTCGTCGCGTGAGCCATCAAGTCGCCCGTCCGGGTCTCGTTGTAGAACGACGCCGGCATCGCAAGCAGGTGGCCGTAGAGCTTCGCGCGCAGATCCCGTTCGATGCGACGTGCCGTGCCGATGAGCAGCAAGCGCCACGCGAAGCGGAGGACGAGCGCAACGAACGCCAGGCCGACGATCCACAGCCCGTAGACCCAGAGCTTCGCCTGTCCCGCCGTGAGGTCGTCGATCGCCCGGCCGATCAAGAGAGGCATGATGAGGCCGGTCCCGTCGACGACCATCAGTGTGACGAAGCCGGCGAAGACGCGCCCGCGATAACGCCAGAGCCACGTCGAGATCCGATCCATAAGACCGTGATCGTATCCACCTCATGCCGTGTCGGAAAGGGACTCCCGTTGGCCGGTCTCTGCGGGACCGGTATAATCTGCCAGACCCAACGAGCGAGGGGGAAAGCCGATGTCTAGTCTGCGACGAATCATTCTCCTATGCGCGCTCGTGGCGATCGGCGCCGTCGGCACGGCGACCGCCACGACGCTGCGGATCAGCCTGCCGCCCGTCCTCGAAGCGCTGCCGATTGCCTTCGCGGAATCCTGGGGCATGTTCGACGAGGCCGGCATCGACGTGGAGGTCGTCGGCATCACCGACAACCAGGAGCGCTCGACGGCTCTCCTGACAGGCAATCTCGACGCGGTCATGTCGGACGTCACGTCCGCCGTTCTCGACTACGGGATGAACCAGTCGGTCGTGGTCGTTGCCGCCGCGGGCTCGACGCCTCAGCCCGGCGCACTTCGACTCGCTCTCCTGTCGCACGTCGGGTTCGGCCCTTCGGACGTCGCGGGCCTGCTCGAATGCAACCAGCTCGTTGGCGTGACCTACAGGACAGACGACGAGTACCTGCTCGACCAGTTCTTCGCCGCGAACGGGCTTCGGCGCGCGTGGATCACCCGCTACACGTATTTCAGCGACATGCTGCAGCTCGGGGTGTGGTTTGGCGCGAAGACGCTACCCGTATCCATCCTGCCCGAGCCCTACTACTCGTACATCGCCACGATCCTCCCCGTGAGCGGCGTCCCGGCGAATCTTGCCGTCCTCTCGGATTTCTCGGACTTCGTCGCGCCTCCGCGCGTCGTGCTCTTCCGCGAGGACTACGTGGCGCGGCACCGCGCGGATGTCGCAGCCTTCCTGGGGGTCTACGCCGCGGCGG
>JBFYRA010000105.1:0-4100 GCA_041302485.1 Candidatus Bipolaricaulota bacterium | reverse complement strand
TCGGTTGCCGACGCGTCGACGTTGCCCAGGTAGAACGTCGCGATCGGCGTGATCCCGTAGGTCACGAAGTCGCGGAACTGCCGAGTGTGCAGCGCCTCCTTGTTCGAGCCGACGAACCCGGCCGAGGGCCCGATCCAGAACCCTGACGTCGCACACTCCACCCGAAGCTCGTCGAAGGGCGTGAAGTCGGGAATGATGCCCGAGATGCCGAAATAGCCGTCACGCAGAGACTCGTCCGATGCGCCGATCGCCGGGATGGCGACGAAGAGCGCCAGGATGATCACAACTCGCTTCCCCATGATGCGCCTCCCCACGCACATACCCGGGGACGCGCGGCGGGTTTCCGGCGGCGCGACGGCGATGGGGGCGCTATCATGGGGCCATGACCTCATCTCGACGACAGGGCCGCGATCCTGTGCGAGTTCACCTTGCGAGCCTCGGCTGTGCGAAGAACCTCGTCGACTCCGAGAAGCTCTTGGCGCGGCTCGCCACCGCCGGCGCGCTCGTCGGCGCGCCGGCAGAGCAGGCGGACGTCGTGCTGGTCAACACGTGCGGGTTCATCGATCCCGCGCGGCAAGAGTCCCTCGCCGTGATTGGCGACTACCTCGATCTGAAGAAGGCGAGGCCTGAGCTGAAGCTGTTCGTCCTCGGCTGCCTCGTCGTCCGGGACGGAGCCGCGATGCGCCGCGATCTTCCTGACGTCGACGGCTTCTTCGCGATCGACCAACACGACGCGATCGTCCGCGCCTGCGGGCTCGTCGACGAAGAGACAGGAGACACGCGACTCCTTCTCACGCCGCCGCACACGGCGTATCTCCGCATTTCTGACGGCTGTGACAACCGCTGCAGCTACTGCACGATCCCGTCGATCCGCGGCCCGTTCCGCAGTCGCCCAGTCGACGACATCGTCGCCGAGGCTCGCTCGCTTGCCGCCCTCGGAGTCCTCGAGCTGAACCTCATCGGGCAGGACACGACGGCCTACGGGATGGACCGGCCCGGGAGCCCGGGCATCGTCAGGCTGCTCGAGCGTCTGGATGAGATCGACGGCGTGCGCTGGCTGCGCCTCCTCTACGCGCACCCGGCCCGTCTCGGGGATGACCTCATCCACGCCTACGGCCGGATCGAAAAACTCGTTCCCTACGTGGACCTTCCGCTTCAGCATGTGTCCGACCGCATTCTGCAGGCCATGGGGCGCCGCGTCGACCGAGCCGCCATCGAGCGCCTGCTCGGGCGCCTGCGGGAGTCCGTCGCCGGGATGGCGCTTCGCACGACGTTCATCGTCGGCTTCCCGGGCGAAACAGACGCCGAGTTCGACGAGCTGCTCGAGTTCGTCGAGGAGACACGGTTTGACCACCTCGGCGCGTTCGCCTACTCGCCCGAGTCGGGGACGCCTGCGGCCGAGCTTGCCGGCCGTGTCGGCCCCGAGACCGTCGCCGAGCGCCTCGATCGCTTGCTCCTCGCGCAGACACAGATCGTCCTGGAGAAGAACCGCGCGCGAGAGGGCGAGGTGGTGGAGGTCCTGATCGACGGCCAGTCGGAGACACCGGGCGTCTCGATTGGCCGCCTCGCAACGCAAGCACCCGATGTCGATCCGGTCACCCGCGTACGCGGCCGCCCCGCGCCGGGCACGTTCATCCGAGCACGAATCACGGGCTCGCAGGCTCTCGATCTCGTTGCCTCGCCCATTCGCTAGGCGCGGTCGGGTCGCGCGGCGATCTCCTCGGCCCGTGCGTAGAACCGACCCACGTCGATTCCGTCGACGAGCGCGTGGTGGGCCTGAACGTTGAGCGGAAGGAGCGTGCGCCGCCTGTCGACACGGAAACGTCCCCACGCGATGCGCGGCACCGAACACGGCGGATCCAGCGGAACCGGGTGCACCAACGCGGTGAACGAGATCCACGGCAGGGCTGTCATGTACAGGAGGTCGTCGCGATCCGGCTCCGACCACAACGTCTCGGCGCGCCGGGCTCGTTCGATCCTCTCTGTCGCATCGCCGGCGAAGCGCTTGAAGCCTGGGTCGTAGCGCAGAGTGGCGAAGCGGAAGAGATCGCCGTCCGCGAGGACCGTGATCGACGGATGGACGACCGCGTGCTCGACTGCGCCCGCGCCCCTCAACCTCTGGCGAAAGGCCGGAATCTCGTTTGCCGACCGCGCAAGCGCGTAGACGAGACCCACGGTGAACGAGGCGCCGAGTCTGCGCCGCGAACGGCGCAGCGTCGTGACGTCGATCTCGGCCGTGACGCTGAGATACGGGAAGCCGAAACCGCGGAACAGCTCGAACGCCTCGCGGCGGTCCCACGTCCGCGGATCGATGATCTTGGGCTCGTCCACGTCTACCGACTCGTCCACGTCTGCACGGCTCCGGCGACCGTCATGCGTCGAGCGCCGAAAGGATCCTGCAACGCAAGGGTCTGGAACCACCGCGCGACAGCCAGCGGACGGTCGGCGTAGTCGGAGACATGGGCAACGACTACGAACAGCATGTCGTCGTTGGTCTGCGTGTACAGGCCCGCCAGCTCGCCCGGCGCCGGCTCGACGAGGAGCGCGTGACGGATCTGCAGCGCATCGCAGCCGTTCACCGTGATTGCTGTTGGCTCGGACACCGCATCGGACAGCGTGTGACCGAACGTCGAATAGCGGAGGTCGCAGATCCAGTCTACGGCGTCTCTCTCGCCTAGCCCCATGCACGCCGTCTCGCGCGTTCCGGGCAGAGACGAAACAAGCTCCCAATACGCGGCCATCGTCCCACGGAACTGGAGGCGATCCGGCGCCGCGAGCTGATCGAGAGGCGTGTTCGTGTACCCGTCCCACTGGGCCGCGTGATCGAGCGTTGCCCAATACGCGTGATGGTGAGCGCCGATCTCGTGCCCTCGTGTCAGGAACTCCTGAACCGTCGCAACCTTGGTCGGATCGGCAAGGACAAGCTCAGCCCACTGCGCGGTGAACAGGATCGTGAGCGGGACGTGGTTCTCGTCCGCGAGCGCGACGAGGCGGACGAGCGACGCGAACGCCGCCTCGTCGGCCTGCGTCGGCTCGGCATGCACGACGAAACAGGACACAGGAACCGCGCCTGCGCCTGCGCCGGCGACAGTAACGCAGATGATGGCCGCGACCATGAGCTTCATGCCGGCACCTCCCGGGCCCTCGCAACGTCCCGACAACTTGCCCGCGAGCCCTTCACTCCGCGAGTCTACCTTGTTCGCGAGGGAGGTTGAAGCAGGGTGAGCAAACCAAGGCTTGGACGACGCGCGCGGATTGCTCTCCTCGTGGTCGGCGCGGTTGCATTGGCGGTCGCAGCCTTGCTCGTCGCCCTCATCTTCACGTCCCCGAAGCCCATTGCACCCCTCGAGCCGATCTCCCCGAGGTCGATTCCGGACGCATGGGAAGGAACGGCCATCGAGCCGCCTCTGGCGGAAGAGACGGCCTCTTGGACAAGTTCGGGATCCCTCGCTCTCGTTGCCGACGGCCGTGCGTTCGGCGAGGAGACCTATCGGATTGACGTCACGCCCGACGGAGCGACGCTGTCTTCCAGCGGTCGATTTTGGTTCAAGGTTGTCGTCGCCACCGTGACCATCGCTTTCCGCCAGGAGTGGGCCGGAACGGCGCGCTTCGAGCCCGTCGGCTACTCGCTGCACGTCGACGCGCCGCTTGGCCGAGGGTACGAAGTCCGCGCCCGTCTCGAAGGAGACGGATTCGTCTCTGAACGCGGCGGTGAGATCACGACTGTCCGGATTGATCCCGAGCGCGCCATCGTGCTCGGCATGTTCAGCACGTACGCGCTGATTCCCGCGCGTTTCGCCGAGCGTGAACAAGATGGCATCGCCTCGTTCGACGCGCTCCTTTTCGGCGGCCCCGGCGGCACGGAGAGGAGTCCGACGGAAGACGACGCGCCGCCGCTGACGGCTCGCAAGGCAGGCGAAAGCCTCCTCCAGCTTGAGGATCTCACCCTGCGTGTAGACCGCTACGAGCTACAGAGTCCCTTCGGCGACAGCGTCCTCTACGCCAAAGGAGACGAGTTCCTGGCGCTCACAGCCGGCACCGCCGAGCGCCCGCTTCTTGTGTACCGCACAGACTACTTCCCGAACGGCTTTCCCGAGCCA
>JBFYRA010000096.1:0-5820 GCA_041302485.1 Candidatus Bipolaricaulota bacterium | reverse complement strand
CGACCTTGGCGAAGCGAGTCTTCTCCGGAATCCAGCCGACAGGAACACTCCACATCGGGAACTATCTTGGGGCAATTCGCAACTGGGTCGGCCTCCAGCAGGACCACGACTGCATCTACTGCGTCGTCGATTATCACGCGATCACGATCGACGTCGATCCCAAAGAGCTGCGCGCGGCGTCTCGATCGATGGCGCTCGACCTCTTGGCGTGCGGGGTTGACCCGTCGAAATCGATCCTGTTTGTCCAGGCCGACGTTCCGCAGCACACGGAACTCGGCTGGATCCTCGGCTGCGTGACGTCGTACGGCGACCTCGCGCGGATGACGCAGTTCAAGGACAAGTCGGAGAAGCAGGAGTTCGTGACCGCCGGGCTCTTCACCTACCCGATCCTTCAGGCCGCCGACATCCTCATGTACAAGGCACAGGGCGTGCCGGTCGGCGAGGATCAGGTGCAGCACCTCGAGCTCTCGCGACGCATCGCGCGTCGCTTCAACTCGCGGTTCGGCGACACGTTCCCCGAGCCCGAGCCCATCGTGACGAAGGGCGCCCGGATCATGTCGCTCGCCGATCCGACCTCCAAGATGTCGAAGAGCGCAGGGGCGACCCACTACGTCGGCGTGATGGAGGCCGAGCCGTCGATTCGCAAGAAGGTGCGCTCGGCCGTCACCGACGTCGGTCTGACCCCGGGCGAGACGATGTCGCCGGGCGTTGCGAACCTCTTCCAGATCCTCGAGATCGCGTGCGATCTCCTCGACGACAAGGCGACGGTCGCCGATCTCCGAGCCGAGTTCGCCGGCGGAAAGCTCCTCTACTCGCGACTCAAGGACACGGTGTTCGACCGACTCATGGGCGTTCTCCGCCCGATCCAAGACCGGCGGACGAAGTTCGCCACGTCGGGCGATCTCGACGGGATTCTGCAAGACGGAGCCCGCCGGGCATCGGAGCTGGCCGCCGAGACGATGCGCGAGGTTCGCCAGAAAGTCGGCCTCGGCGTTGCCGCGTAGTTGCGTACAAAGCAGAACGCAGAGCGCGCAGAGTCCCGACGCGGAGGACGCAGAGCGACGAAGGGGAATAGAAGACTCACCGCAGAGGTCGCGGACCGGCGCAGAGGAAATTCCACGGGCGTCCGAGGGTGTCAGCCTTCGAGAGTCTCTCTGCGCCCTACGGACCCGAGCACTCCGTAGCGTCGCAGCTTGCTGCGACGATCGTCTCTTCTGCTCTTTCGCAGACCGCGGCTCGCCTCTCTCAGGGCTCGTCGGAGCAAGCTCCGACGCTACGCCCCTGATCGGGTGCGCTTCTTGCTCTCCTTCCCCCCACCTCTCTGCGCTCTCCGCGTTCCCGCTTCTCGGCTTCTCCCGCCGTTCTCTCAAGACCCCGTCGGAGCAAGCTCCGACGCTACGCCGCTGTGCGGAGATGCTGCCCTCGTCCTCTCTGCGCACTCTGTGCACTCTGTGCACCCTCAGCGCGCTCTGCGTTGTGTCTTCTGCCTCTCGCGGCCTAGGCGCGGACTCCGCCACCGCGGACGAGCGGCGCGATCTCGTTCCAGATCTTGCGCAGGGCGTCGGGTGAGAGAGCAATCTTCGTCTCCCACGCGGGATCAACGAGGCCCTTCTCGCTCGGACTCCGGAACGGCTGCAGGAAGAAGCGCCGGGCGCCCGCGATCCATCGGGCGATCGCAACCAGATCCTCGCCGCCGAGCCCGGGCGCGACGGTCGTCCGGAACTCGTAGTCCGGCGCCCGGGCGCGAAGGAGCTGCATCGACGTCTCGATGGCTGCAATGTCGGCCGCCGTTCCGGCGTAGTCGCGGTAGCGATGAAGAGGCGCCTTGACGTCCATCGCCACGGTGTCTACGAGGCCGCGCTCGAGGAGCTCGGCCAGGGATTCGGGGCGCGAGCCGTTCGTGTCGAGCTTCACGAGAAGGCCTATCCCGCGGAGCTCGCTCAGGAATCCTGCGAGGTCAGGCTGAAGTGTCGGCTCCCCGCCCGTGACGACGACGCTGTCGAGAAAGCCCCGCCGTTCGCCGAGCCGGCGCAGGACGTCGCTCGGCTCGAGGAGAGGCATTCGCCGTCCGGGCAGGACCAGTTCGGGATTGTGGCAGAATGGGCAGCGGTAGTTGCAGCCAGAGACGAAGACGACGCCTGCCACATGACCTTCGTGATCGGACAGCGACAGCGGAACGAAGGCAGCGATCTCCACGTCGTCCTTTCGCAGGACTTACGAGCCGAGAGGGATTGCGGGCGTCGCGAACGTCCTGCGGTTCGCGAACTCCGCCCGCTTCCCGTCGTTCCACTGCTCGACCGGCCGCAGGTAACCGACAATGCGCGAGTACACCTCGGCCGGCGCGCCGCACTCCGGACAGGTCCGATGCTCGCCCACGATGTAGCCGTGGCTCGTGCAGACGGAGAAGGTCGGGGTCAGCGTGTAGTAGGGCAAGTGGAACGAGTGCGCGATCTTCCGTACGAGCCGCTTCGTAGCCTGTGCGTCCGGCAGGCGCTCGCCGATGAAACCGTGGAACACCGTCCCGCCCGTGTATCTCGTCTGCAGCGGATCCTGCATGCGGAGCGCCGTCCAGAGGTCGTCAGTCAGTCCGACCGGAAGCTGGGTCGAGTTCGTGTAGTAGGGGACCTTGCCGCCGTGTACCTCGATGTTGTAGATCCGCAGGTCGGGGAACCGATCGAGGTCCTTCTTCGCCAGGCGGTAGCTCGCGCCCTCCGCCGGCGTGGCCTCGAGATTGTAGATCTCGCCGGACTCCTCCTGATATCCCCCGAGACGTTCGCGCATCCAATCGAGCGTCTCGAGCGCGAACGCCTGTCCCTCAGCGTCGGCGATCGTGCATCCCTTCAGGTTCAAGAGAGCCTCGTTCATCCCGATGATCCCGATCGTCGAGAAGTGGTTGCGCCAGTAGCCGCCTTCCGCCTCTCGGATGCGCGACAGGTAGTAGCGCGAGTACGGATAGAGACCCTGGTCGGTGAGTTGTTCGAGCGTCTTGCGCTTGATCTCGAGCGCCTTGCGTGACAGGTCCATCAGCTCGCCGAGCCTGCGGAAGAAGTCGGCTTCGTCCGCGGCGAGGTAGCCCAGACGCGGAAGATTCAGCGTCACGACGCCGATCGAGCCGGTCAGCGGGTGGGCGCCGAAGAGGCCGCCGCCGCGGGAACGAAGCTCGCGATTGTCGATCCGCAAGCGACAGCACATGCTGCGCGCGTCCTCGGGCCGCATGTCGCTTCCGATGAAGTTCGAGAAATACGGGATCCCGTACTTGGCGGTCATCTCCCACACCGGCTCGAGGATCGGGTTGTCCCAGTCGAAGTCCTCGGTGATGTTGTAGGTCGGGATCGGGAACGTGAACGGCCGGCCCTGCATGTCGCCTTCGAGCATCACCTCGGCGAACGCGCGGTTGAACAGGTCCATCTCCGGTTGGTATTCGCCGTAGGAGGTCTTGTGCAGGCCGCCGCCAAGGATCACGGGCTCCGCGGCCATGAACCGCGGCACCTTGAGGTCGAGCGTGATGTTCGTGAACGGCGTCTGGAACCCGACGCGCGTCGGGACGTTCATGTTGTAGACGAACTCCTGCACGTTCTGCTTGACCTCGTCGTAGGACAGTCCGTCGGCCCGAATGAACGGGGCGAGGTAGGTGTCGACGTTCGAGAACGCCTGTGCGCCGGCCGACTCTCCCTGCAGCGTGTACATGAAGTTGACGATCTGCAGGAGCGCGACGCGGAAGTGCTTGGCCGGCCGCGACTCGATCTTGCCGCGCACGCCGCGGAATCCGCGCAGGAGGACATCGCGCAGATCCCAACCGACGCAGTACGCGCCAAGCGTCCCAAGGTCGTGCAGGTGGAAGTCTCCCGACTCGTGGGCCTTGCGGATCTGCATCGGGTAGATGCGGCTCAGCCAGTACTGCGAGATGATCTTGTCCGTGATGTGCGTATTGAGTCCCTGGAGAGAGAACGTCATGTTGCTGTTCTCGCGCACGCGCCAGTCGCGGTCGTTCAGGTAGTCCTCGACGAGCGGCATCTCCAGCAAGAGCCCGCGCATCTCTCGCAGATCCTCGTGCTGTTTGCGATAGAGGATGTAGGCCTTGGCCGTGCGCGCGAGTCCGCGCTCGATCAGGATCTCCTCAACCGTGTCCTGGATCTCCTCGACCGTCGGCGGCTCGTTCACGAAGCGGGACTCCAGCGCGCGGACCACGCGGTCCGCGACGCCTTGTGCGAGGTACTCGTCGCCCTCCCCAACTTCCTTCATCGCCTTCCAAACGGCGGTTGTGATCTTGGTTGGGTTGAACGGAACGACGCGCCCATCGCGCTTGACGATGCAATCCATCAACAACTCCCCCCTCACCCGGACTGCGCCCCTTCAAACTCGGCCATCCTAGCTTCGGGACAGGACCGAAGCAATCCTTCGCCGAATCCCCGAGAAGAGGAGAGACGCATCCCGACGCCCTCACGAGCCCGTGCATGCCGAACGCGGACAGTGGTCACCGGTCGCGCGTGGGGAGCACTTCCCCGGCAACCGAGGGGCCGCGCGCGCTTTCGCCGTCGCCGCGGCGTTCTTGATTCGCGGACAGCGCCTCGTTACCATCTGCTGGAATTCTGCTCTGGTTGGTCGAACAGGATCACTGCAGCGAGGTGAGTGACATTCCGAACATTGCTTCTGCGAGCAAGCGTTTGCGACAAAGCGAGAAGAGGAAGGGCCTGAACCGTTCGCGCAAGGCGGCACTGAAGCGCGTCGTCAAGCAGCTTCGACAGCACATCAGCGCGGGCGAAAAGTCCGAGGCTGTGTCCTTGTTGCCGCAGCTGGCCAAGGCCGCGGACAAAGCATCGAAGAGAAACACGATCCACAAGAACCGCGCATCGCGGATCAAGTCTCGTTGGGTGAAGAAGGTACAGGCCCTGTAGGAGGATCTGGCATGCGTCGCATCGACTTCCTCGGCAAAGCGAAGTATCTCATTCCGATCTCGCTCGTTCTCGTGGTCGCGAGCGCAGCCCTGATCATCCCATCGATCCGGGGCCTCAACATGGGCATCGACTTCACTGGCGGAACGCAGTTCACCGTGAAGTTCCCCAGCCGCGTTGAGTCGTCGGCCATTCGCACCGTGCTCGGGACGGTCGATGCGGGTCAGCTCGATCTTCGAACAAGCCAGATCCAGAGTGCGGGACCTACCACGTACACGATCACGACGCAGCTCCTGAACGTCGAGAACGACCAGGCGGTCATCAACAACCTCGAAGCCGAGATCAAGAAGGCCTTCCCGGGAGCCACCGTGGCCCGCGAGCTGATCGGCCAGCAGATCAGCCGTGAGCTCGCGCAAAAGGGGTTCCTCGCCATCCTCATCGCGATGGCCGCGATGCTCGTCTACATCTCGTGGCGGTTCCGCCTGCGCTATGCCGTGGCCTGCATCGTCAAGCTCATCCACGACGTCGCCATCGCTCTGGGCATCTTTGCCCTGTTCCAACTCGAGTTCAACCTCGAGACGATCGCCGCGTTCCTGACGATCATCGGATACTCGCTGAACGACGTCATCGTCGTGTTCGACCGCGTGCGCGAGAACCTGAAGCTCGACCAGCGCCGCTCGCTCTACGACACGATCAACCTGAGCGTGAACCAGACGCTCGTCCGAACGATGATCACGGCGAACGGAACCCTGCTCGCCGTCACCGTCCTGCTCGTGCTCGGCGGCCCGGTGCTGCGCGGCTTCTCGGTCGCGATGCTCGTCGGAATCATCATCGGCACGTACTCGTCGTGGTTCATCGGCACGCCGTTCCTCAACTGGTGGGGGCGCACGTTCGACAAGGGCGGAACTCGGGCGAAGGCCTAGATGCG
>JBFYRA010000076.1:0-5579 GCA_041302485.1 Candidatus Bipolaricaulota bacterium | reverse complement strand
GGCGGGATCCCGTCCGGAGTGAACCTCTGCGAGGATCTGTGGGTCGACGATGGGCCGACGGACGTCGCGGCGAGCCTCGGCGCGCGCATCGTCTTCAACCTCTCGGCATCCCCATTCTACGTGGGCAAGCCGGAGATCCGCCGTCGGCTCGTGCGGCGACGCGCTCAAGACAACTCGGTGAGCATCGTCTACGTGAACCTCGTTGGCGGACAAGACGACATCGTCTTCGACGGGGGAAGCTTCGCCACGAATGAGAGCGGTGATGTCGTCTTCGCCGCGCCTCGCTTCCAGGCCGGTCTGTGCATCGCCGACCTGCCCGGCAACCCGATCCGGCCACACGTCGAGGACCCGGGCCAAGAGCTGCGAGCCGCGCTGGTTCTCGGAATCCGCGACTACGTGCGGAAGAACGGCTTCAAGAGCTGCCTCCTCGGGCTGTCCGGAGGCGTGGACTCCGCAGTCGTCGCCTGCCTCGCCGCCGAAGCCGTCGGCCCGGAGAACGTCGTCGCCGTGTACATGCCGAGCCGGTTCTCCGCGGCGAAGAGCGGGGAAGATGCGCTCGCCGTGGCGAGCGCGCTCGGACTTCGCTATCAGGAGATCCCTATCGCTGACCTGCACGAGCGATTCCGCCGCGCGTTGCCGCACGGCGCCGCCGGACTCGTTGACGAGAACCTGCAGCCGCGCATCCGCGGGCTTCTGCTGATGGCCTTGTCGAACCAAGACGGCGGCCTCGTCCTCTGCCCGGGCAACAAGTCGGAGATCGCGATGGGCTACAACACGCTCTACGGCGACACCGTCGGCGCGTTGGCGCCGATCGCCGACCTGTACAAAGACGACGTGTATCGGGTGGCCGCAACGTATCGCGACGCGATCCCGCGCCGCGTCATCGAGCGCGCGCCAACCGCCGAACTACGCGCGAACCAGAAAGATGAGGACGATCTCCCACCGTACGCCGAGCTTGATCCCGCGCTGCGCGCGCTCATTGAGGGAAACGCGTCGCGGGACGGCCTGCTCGGCGCCGGCTTCCCGGCCCCGCTCGTCGACGAGGTTCTTCGCCGCTACTTCTTGCACGAGCACAAGCGCCGACAACTTCCGCCCGGCATCAAGGTGACGCCGAAGGCGTTCGGCGGCGGCCGCCGCATGCCGATCACGAACGCGTACCGACAATGAGAAAGGAGGGTCCGGCGCCTGGCCGAACCCTCACTCACTCTCGCAGCCTTGCCTACTCGACCTTGACCTCGATCGACTTGTCGCGTTCCTTGATCGACTCGCGCAGCGGGGCCGACACGCGCAAGATGCCGTCCTCGAACTTCGCCACGACCTTCGACCTGTCAACCATCTCGGCCGGGAGCGGGAACGACCGCTGGAAGCGGCCGTAGCGGCGCCCGACGCGGAAGTACTGCTCGCGATCGATCTCTTCGCGCCGCTTGACCTCACCCGAGATCACGAGCTGCCCCTCCTCGACGCGCACCTGCACGTCCTCGCGCTTGACGCCGGGCAGCTCGGTCTCGAACACGAGCTGCTTATCCTTCTCGTAGACGTCGGTGCGCCCGAAACTGGTCGCGACGTCGGATCCCACACTGCCGAAGTCGCTCAAGAACTCGTCCATCAGCCGCGGCAGGCTTGATTCCAGCAGGAACGGCCCTCTCTGTACCTCCGGCAGATGTCTCATGTTGCATCCCTCCTCGTCTCGACAATTCCTCACGAGCAGTCTCATCTTTCTCTCCTTAGCACTCTAGACTAGTGATTGCTAATTGGCAGTCTAGCACGCAGAGTGCCAGTTGTCAAGAAGGCGCCGATCGCGTAGGATCGGCCTGTGTTCCGCCGTCTGTTCGTCGTGCCAATTCGTGTGTACCGCCGGTTCGTGTCTCCGAGCCTACCGCACGCATGCCGCTTCTACCCTTCGTGTTCGCAGTACGCAATCGATGCGGTCGAAACCCACGGCGCGGCGCGCGGGGTGTGGCTCGCCGTGAAGCGGCTCGCGAAGTGCCAGCCACTCCATCCCGGCGGCTACGACCCCGTCCCGGAGAAGAAACCAGAGCGAAAGTGAGGCTCGCGTGGCCGAGACCGTCCGTCCGTCGGAAGAAGACGCCGTGGTCGATGTCATCGTGATTGGCGGCGGCCCCGCCGGGGCGACTGCCGCGCTCTATGCAGCGAGAGCGGGACGAACCTGCCTCGTCGTCGACCGCGGACTCACGGTCGGCGCGCTGGGAATGTGTCGCGAGATCGCCAACTTCCCCGGCTTCGTGGACCCCGTCCCGGGCGCCGAACTCGTGTCGCTGCTCCGCGCTCAGGCGGAGAAGTCCGGCGCGGTCTTTGTCACCGACCGCGTCACTGCGGTCGATCTCTCAGGCCCCGTGAAGGCTGCGTGGGGCTCGAAGGGTCGGGTTCAAGGCAGGGCCGTCATCGTCGCCACGGGATCGATGGGGCGTGCGGCTCCGCTCGCGGGCGAACAGCGCCTTGTCGGACGCGGCGTGTCGTACTGCGCGACGTGCGACGGCTTCTTCTTCCGCGACCGCGTCGTCGCCGTGATCGGCGGGACGGACGAGGCGGCGGAAGAGGCGCTGGTCCTGGCGCGACTGGCACAGCGCGTCCACTTCCTGCTTCCC
Source organism: Candidatus Bipolaricaulota bacterium (assembly GCA_041302485.1). Lineage (GTDB taxonomy): Bacteria > Bipolaricaulota > Bipolaricaulia > UBA7950 > UBA9294 > CAIOGO01. The sequence goes on along the minus strand of JBFYRA010000076.1, from coordinate 2,973 downwards.
ACCGAGACGCTGCGGGCGCCCGCGAAACTGGCGGCGGAAGTCGAGGCGGCTCCGGGCATCGATCTTCGACGCTCGTCGATCGTCGAAGAGATCCTCGGCGACGAGCGTGTCGAGGGTCTGCGAGTGAAGACGCGCGGAGCGCCGTCTTCCGTCCTCCCGGTCGACGGCGCGTTCCTGTATCTGCAGGGCGCTCGCCCGATCGTCGACTTCCTTGCCGGACAGGCGGAGCTGTCGCCCGAGGGCTGCCTCGCGGTCGACGAGTTCCTCCAGACTTCGGTTCCGGGAGTGTTCGCGGCCGGCGATGTCTTGTGCAAGCACCTCAAGCAGGCGGTCATCGCCGCCGCCGAGGGGGCCCGTGCCGCAGTCGCCGTCGACCGCTTCCTCTCCGGCCACGCAAAGTTGCGCCCTGATTGGTCCTAGCCTGCGCTCACAGCGCTGCCCCGCCTACCCGCGAAATTCGGCCCATGCCTCCTTGACAAGGCTCGGCGTCGTGAAGACGTCGACGACCGTGGTCGCCATCGCCTTTGCCGCGACGAGCATCGCCTCTTGCCCGCGCTCGGAGCTCGAGGCCTGGGCGAACGCCGGCGAGTGCGCCGCGATGTCCGCGTCACAGATGGCCAGGTACGGGTGAATCGCGGGCACGGCCTGGCTCACGTCCCCCATGTCGGTGGACCCGAGCGGGAACGAGCCGCCGCGCGGGGTATCGAGCGACCATCCGAGGCGCTCCAGATTCCGCGCGAACGCCGCGTCGAGCGAGGAGTTCGATCGCATCGCCTTGTACGGCACGGAGACGGTGGAGAACGTGAGCGTCGCCCCTGTCGCGAGCGCTGCGCCTTCGGCGCAATGGCGTAGTTTGGTCAACAGCTCGTCGCGGTACTCCGTCTCCGCGGCCCGCACGTAGAACTCGGCCGCGGCGTAGTCGGGCACGATGTTCGGCTTGACGCCGCCGTGGGTGACGATCCCGTGGATGCGCGATCCGTCCTTGATGTGCTGCCGCAGCGCGTTCAGTCCGTTGTAGGTCTGGATCACCGCGTCGAGCGCGTTCACGCCCTTCTCGGGCCAGGCCGACGCGTGCGCGGCCACGCCCCGGAACTCAACCCGCACCTCGGTGATCGCCAGGCTGCCGTGACCGACCGTGGTGAATGGCGCCGGATGGAACATCATCGCCGCGTCGACGTCGCGGAAGAACCCGGCGTCGATCATCGAGACCTTCCCTCCGCCACCCTCTTCGGCCGGAGTCCCCAGGAAGATGAGCCGACCCGGAAGCTTGTCCTTGATCCGCCCGACGGCGAGCGCGGCGCCGAGTGCGGCCGACGCGATCAGGTTGTGCCCGCAGGCGTGCCCGAGATCGGGGAGCGCGTCGTACTCGGCGATCACGGCGACGGTCGGGCCGTCCGAGACTGCGGGATGCTCGGCGCGCAACGCCGTCGCGAGCCCGGCAACACCCCGCTCGACGACGAACCCTCCTGACTCGAGCTCTTCCGCGAGCCTCCGCGCCGCGAGCGCTTCCTCGAATTTCAGTTCGGGGTGCGAGAACACGTACTCGCTCACGCCCCGCAGTCGCGCCTCGAGCGCGTCGACTGCGCACTCTGCTTCACGCTTCCAATCCACGTCAATCACCTCGCGTCGTCTTGGGCCTCTCGCACTGTCGCCTCGACCAACGCGTCGAGCGCATCGACCGAGGGAAGCTCAGGTGGGGGTTCATGCAGAAGGGAGATCTCGGTGCATCCGACGACCAGCGTGCGCGCGCCGGCTTCCTGCAGTCGGACGACGATGCGGCGAAGCCGCCGCCGGAGTCCGTCGAGCGGTTCGCCCGCCTTCACCGCGGCAATCAACGCCGTCACTTCGTTCTGATCGGCGTCGGGCGGGGATACGAGAGCGAGACCGCGCGCGCGCAAGACGCGGTCGTACACGCCGGCCCGCACGACGGCCGCGGTCGCAAGCAGCCCCACCGGCCCTTCGCCGACGAGCGCCGCGGCCTCGGCTCGCATGTCGAGGATGGGGATTCCGACCGCGCCTCGCATCGCGTCGATGAACGCGTGTGCGGTATTGCAGGGCATCACGAGGAACTCGGCCCCGGCGCGCTCGAGAGTCTGCGCGATCGCGCAGAGGCGGGGCGCCGGGCTCGGCGCGCCGTGGAGGAGCGCCGCCGTGCGGCTGGGGATGCGCGGGTCGCTGTCGACGAGGACGTGCAGATGGTCCTCGTCGCGCGCCGCGCGCGTGGCGCGGACGAGCCGCGCGAGGAACTCGACGGTCGCCGCCGGCCCCATCCCGCCTACGACACCCACGGTCTTCGATGCCATTCGCCCTCCCCGTCCGAAAGAGCGTACGGGACTGTCGGCGAGCCCGCAACGGCTACGACCGGCGACGGTAGGCAGCCAGCGCTGATGCGACGAAACACGGGGACTCGACGCCGAGAATTGAGGAGTAGTCGGAGAGATCGAACGTCAGGATCGCCGCCGAAGCTCCCGGTCCGAGGTACGAAGAGAGGACGGCGAGCATCTCGCGCTGATCGTTCCCGAGGACCTCGCGCGACTGCCGGTACGCGCCGTCCCAATCCCGCGCTACGAACGCAGCGCGGAGGGTCCTCTCGACTTCCGGCCGAAGGACGCCCGCGATCGTCTCCCCGGAGAGCGGGTTCCCGTCGATCCACGCTCCGCCGTACGCCGTGCCGTAGTGCACGAGATCGCCGGTCGCGACAACCGCCGTCCTCGCGTCGACGCAGGCTCGCATCCAATCGGCAACGGCCTCGGCGACCGCGAACGAGCCCGACACGGGATCGCGGGTCATTCCGATGAAGATCGGGAGAACGGGTAGCGGCGGCCTCCCGGCGGCATCCGCGGCAACGCGCAGCACGCCGGCGAAGGTGTCGAGCGAGAACTCCGCTCTGAGCATGGCTTGATCCGGCCGGACCTCGTCGCTTCTCGCGGACGCATCCCATTGCGGCACCCGCCCGAACGCCGTCTCGAGGGC
>JBFYRA010000057.1:0-12931 GCA_041302485.1 Candidatus Bipolaricaulota bacterium | reverse complement strand
AGGATGTAGCGCGGCGATCTCGCCAGCGAACGCGCGATCTCGAGTCTACGTCGCTCGCCCGAGGAGAGAGAGCCGGCGAGCTGATCGGCAAGCGCCGTGAGGTGGAACTCCTCGAGCAGCTCCTCGCGGCGCCGCGAAGCGCCGTCGGCGCGTTCGAGCGCCATTTCGAGGTTCTCCCGCACGCTGGCCTTGGTGAACACGCTCGGCTCTTGCGGCAGGTAGCCGATGCCGAGCCGGGCGCGGCGGTAGAAGGGCCGATCGGAGATGTCCTCTCCGTCGAGCAGAACGCGGCCGTGGTCGGGGGCCATGAATCCCATGATGAGATTGAACGTCGTTGTCTTGCCGGCGCCGTTGGGCCCGAGCAGGCCGACGATGCGCCCCGGCTCGACGACCAGGCTCAGTCGGTCGACGACCGCGCGCTCACCGTATCGCTTCACCAGCTCCTGGCCGCTAAGCCCCATCGTCGACCTCCTCCTGTGCCGAGAGCTCGATGTCGGCGGACACGCTGCCCTTTGCGGTCCAGCCCTCGGCGGTCGCGATCAGGGAGTCCGCCTGCAGCTCGAAGCCGGGCTCCGACGCGGAGACGCGGACGTCGCCGGCGAGCGTGACTTCGTCATCCGATACCTCGCCGCGATCGCCCGAGAACACGAATGTCGACGCGCGGCGCAGCGTGCCGCGGACGTCGCTCAGCACGGCCCGTTGCAGCTTCGTGTCGTACGCGAAGCTCCCGGCGGACAGTTCGTCGGCTCCCATCGTGAGCAGGGTCGGCCCCGAATCGAGCTTCTCGCGGCTCTCCGTCCACGTCATCGCCTCGGTGGACAGCCTCAGGTCGTCGCTCGTCTCGCCGCGTACGTCGCCGCGCAGCGTGACGGCGCCTGCCTCCTCGACGAGAGACCGCGCGCTCACGCGCACGGTTGTCCCTGCACTGTCGAAGATCCGGAGCACGATTTCAGACAGGGCGCTCTCCTCGGTCGCGAGCTCGCCTCTGTCGGCCGTAGCTTCCCACGTGATGCTGCCCGCGTCGTAACCGCGCAAGACGAGGCCCGTCGCCTCGGTCGGACGCGACGGGCCCGGACGCGGGACCGGGGTGAGGATGAACAACATCGTGACGGCGATCGTCACGACGGCGAGCGCTGCGAGGACGAGGCGGTGTTTCGGCATGCGCGGACGAAGCTTCGGAAGAGGGGGTGTGGGGCGAGGAAGCGGGATGTGAACTCCGGGTGGTACTGGACACCGACGTACCACGGGTGGCCCGGAAGCTCGAGGATCTCGACGAGCTTCCCGTCGGGCGACGTGCCGGCGATCTTCATCCCGGCCTTCTCGAACCGCGCGCGATACTGCGGATTGAACTCGTAGCGGTGGCGGTGGCGCTCGGCGATCTTGTCCTGGCCGTAGGCTGTGCGACTGATCGTCCCCGGCGCGAGCACGGCGTCGTAGGCGCCGAGCCTCATCGTGCCGCCCTTCTGCACGACGCGCTCCTGTTCTTCGAGCAAGGCGATGACGGGGTCGGGGGTCTCCGCGTCGAACTCGTGCGAGTGCGCCTCCTTCAGCCCGAGAACGACGCGCGCATACTCGATCGCCATGCATTGCATGCCGAGGCAGAGGCCGAAGCACGGGATCTTCTTCTCTCGCGCGTACCCGGCGGCCTCGATCTTGCCTTCGATACCGCGGTCGCCGAATCCGCCCGGGATGATGATTCCGTCGACGCCGCGCAAGACGGAGCTCGGCCCTTTCTCGGCGAGCGACTCCGACGAAAGCCAATCGACGGCGAGATCGATGTTCTCGGCGATTGCCGCGTGGGTCAGCGACTCGCGGATGCTGATGTACGAGTCCTTGAACTCGACGTACTTGCCGACCACGGCGACCTTGACGCGTGTCGTCGCCGAGCGCATCACGCCGACGCGGCGCGCCCACTCCGAGAGATCGGGCTCCTTCGCCGGAAGGCTGAGGCCGAGCGTGATGCAGCGCGTGAGCCCGTTCGCGTGCAGCGTGACCGGCGCGTCGTAGCTTGACGGCAGGTCGGGGTCCTCGATCACGTTGTCGCGCGGGACGTCGCAGAAGAGAGCGATCTTCTGCTTTACCGAGGCCGGCAACGGGAGCTCTGTCCGGGCGACGATCGCGTCCGGTTGGATGCCGACCGCACGCAGCTCCTTCACGCTGTGCTGCGTCGGCTTCGTTTTGATCTCGTCCGACGTGGAAAGGTGCGGCAAGAGCGTCAGGTGGACGAAGAACGTGTCTTCGCCCGGGAGCTCGTCCTTCATCTGCCGCACGGCCTCGAGGAACGGCTGGCTCTCGATGTCGCCGACCGTGCCACCGATCTCGACGACCCCGATTTCGGCGTTCGACTCCTCGAGCGACTTCCGGATGAGCTGCTTGATCTCGTCGGTGATGTGAGGAATCACCTGGACGGTCTTCCCGAGGAAGGCGCCGATCCGCTCCTGGCGGATGACGTTCCAGTAGACCTGTCCAGTCGTCATGTAATGGGCGGCCGAGAGCTGCACGTTGACGAACCGTTCGTAGCGGCCGATGTCGAGGTCGGTCTCCTTGCCGTCGTGGGTGACGAACACCTCGCCGTGCTCGTAGGGGTTCATCGTCCCGGCATCGACATTGACGTACGGGTCGATCTTCTGGAGACTGACGCGATACCCCTGAAGCTTGAACAGGAGGCCGATGGAGGCCGCAACGACGCCCTTACCGAGCCCCGACAAGACCCCGCCTGTGACGAAAATGAACTTCTGCAACGCGGATCCGCTCCTTGACGCTGCTGGGATAGCTTATGGCAGCGCGGGGAACGGCGCAAGCGGCGCCATTGAGGTGCGCGGCGCGAGTCGCTACAATGCCCCATCACTCGGAACCGAGGGGCAGAAAGGGTCGAGGTGTCATGGAAGTCCTGAAAGTCATTCTGCAGGTGATCTTCTTCGCCGACTGTCTCGCTTTGATGGGGATTGTCCTGCTTCAGATGAGCGAGCACTCCGGCATGGGCGGCGCGTTCGGATCGGGCATGTCGAGCACGGTCTTCGGGCGCGACGAGACGAGGGATCCGAAGCGAACGCTGACCGTCGTTCTCGCGACGGTGTTCATGGCCGTCGGCTTCGGACTGTCGCTCCTCTCGTAGTCGACGCGGCTCTCGCCGACCGGGATCTCCTTCGCGAAGTCCGCCGACCTCGACGTTCATTTCTCTCGTACGGCTCCATCGCTGCGCGCTGTGCGGGGCTTATCGTATTCGCTCCGTCGCCGCGACAGGTCGATCTCGACCATCTCGTCGCGTGGCGGCGCGCGGGGACGATCGCCCGCTCCTCGCCCGTACTATGAAGAACCAACTTGTGCTGGGAACGAAGAACCGCGGCAAAATCCGCGAGATGCGCGAACTGCTGAAGGGCATTCGCGATCTTGACCTTCTGACGCTCGACGACTGCGCGTTCTCCGACGTCGAAGAGTCCGGGGAGACGTTCCTCGACAACGCGCTGCTCAAGGCCCGCTCGATCTCGGCCGAGCTCGGACTTCCCGTCCTGGCGGAAGATGCGGGCCTCGAGGTCGCGGCCCTTGGCGGGTCGCCGGGCGTCCGCTCGGCGCGGTTCGCGGGGGAACCCGTGGACACCGCGCGCAACAACGCGCTTCTGATCGAGGCGCTCCGCGGTGAGCCTGACCGGCGGGCGCGATTCGTCGCCGTCGCGGCCCTCTATCTGCCGAACGATGAAGTCTTCGTGACGACAGGCTCGCTCGAAGGACGCATCCTCGACGCGCCGCGCGGCGAGGGCGGCTTCGGTTACGACCCGCTGTTCGTTCCGGACGGCGAGACTCGGACGCTCGCCGAGATCTCGACGCAAGAGAAGAACCTCGTGAGCCACCGACGTCGCTCGCTCGAGCACATGATCCCTGTGATCGAGAAGCTCCTCGCCGAAGGCGCGCTGCAGGTTGCTCGACACGGACAGCCGCAACGCAGAGTGCGCAGAGGAAGGCTCCGGTGGCCCAGCACTCTGTAGCGTCGCAGCTTGCTGCGACGATCGTGTCCCGCAGCTCGCTCGAAAGACTCGTCGGAGCAAGCTCCGACGCTACAACCGTTCCATGCCCCATCTCGGTGCGCTCTGCGCTCGGATCCGGTTCGTGGTTCACGAAGAGCCAACCGCAGAGGTCACAGAGGATCGCAGAGGATCGCAGAGGAAGGCTCCGTCGTGGTCAAGCACTCTGTAGCGTCGCAGCTTGCTGCGACGCTCGTGCTCCGCTGCTCACCCGAAAGACTCGGCGGAGCAAGCTCCGACGCTACACCCTTGAGGCGAGATGTTGCCCTCGTTCTCTGTCCCCTCACGGCGCGCTCTGCGGTGAGATCAGTTCGCCCCGCCTACTTCGCCGTCTCGAGCGACTTCGCGAGGTCTTCCACCGCCTGGCGCTGTTTGCTCGAGAGCTTCGTCGGAATGGACACGGTGATTTGGACGATGTGGTCGCCCTTCCCGTTCATCCCGTGGATGCTCGGCATGCCCTTGCCGCGCAGGCGGAACTCCGTGCCGGGCTGCGTCCCCGCCGGGACGTTGAGCGTCTCTTCTCCCCACAGCGTCTCTACTTTCAGCTTCGCACCGAGCGCCGCCTGAGGGTATGACGCCGCGGCCCGGGAGAAGACATCGCGCCCGCTCCGCTGGAACTGGGGATGCTCGATGATCTCGATCACGATGAACAGGTCGCCGTTCGAGCCGCCTTCGATTCCGGCGTTGCCCTGGTCTTTGAGGCGCAAGCGCGAGCCGCTGTCGACTCCGGCCGGGACGGTGATCGAGATCCGGCTCTTCTCTTTGACCCGCGCGTGGCCGTGGCAGCGATGGCAGGGGTCTTCGACGATCTGTCCTTGTCCTTCGCACTCCGGGCACGCGCGGACGCTGACGAAATTGCCGAGGAAGCTTTGCTGGCGGTGCTCGATCTGCCCCCGACCCTTGCAGGCCGTGCAGGAGCGCTTCTTCGTTCCCGGCTCCATCCCGCTGCCCGAGCAGGCGGGGCACGCTACGAGCCGCGGCACCGTCAGTGTCATCTTCGTTCCGTGCGCTGCGTCCTCGAGCGTGATCCGCAGGCGATACTCGATCGACTCGCCGGAGAATCCGCGCGACCGCTGCGACGGCGATTGCGGCCCGCCCTGGCGGAAGAAGAGATCGAACAGGTTGTCGAAGCCGCCAAACCCGAACTCGCGGTACGCCTCACGCGCGCGATGGAAGTCCGTGTCGCCGAACGTGAAGCCCTGATCGGGGCCGGCGTGGCCGTAGCGGTCGTACTGGGCGCGCTTCTGCGAGTCGGAGAGAACCTCGTAGGCCTCCGCGACCCGCTTGAACTCCTCTTCGGCGCGCTTGCGATCCTCGGGGTTGCGATCGGGATGGAGCTCCTTCGCCTTCGTGCGGTACGCCTTCTTGACGTCCGCCTCGCTCGCATCCCGCGCGACACCGAGAATCTCGTAGTAATCCTGTTTGGCCACACCGACCTCCCCGTCGGCGAGATGCTACTTCTTGTCGTACTCGGCGTCGATGTACTCGCCGTCGTCCGGCCGCTCCGGACCCTGCTGCGTCGGCCCGCCGTCCGTCGCGCCGCCCGGCTGGGCGCCGTGCGATGCCTCGTAGGCCTTGGCGACGACGTCCTGCGCGCTCTTCGACAGCTCGTCCATGCCCCGCTTGAGTTCATCCGCTGACGCGTTCTGCTCGAGCTTCGTGCGCAGAGCGCGGATGCGGTCCTCGATCTCCGCCCGCTTCTGTCCGTCGACCTTGTCGCCGAGGTCGGCCATCGCCTTCTCGACCGAGTACGTCAGCTGGTCGGCGCGGTTACGGACCTCCACGCCCTCGGCCTTGCGCCGATCCTCGTCGGCGTGCTCGGCCGCCGCCTGGCGCATCCGCTCGATCTCGCTCGCGTCGAGCCGCGACGAGTCGGTGATCGTGATCGACGAGGTCTTCTCCGTCGCCTTGTCCTTGGCGGTGACGTGGAGAATCCCGTCGGCGTCGATGTTGAAGGTGACGTCGATCTGCGGGATCCCGCGTGGCGCCGGGGGCAGTCCGATGAGCTGGAACTTGCCGAGCGACTTGTTGTCCGACGCCATCTTGCGCTCGCCCTGCACGACGTGGATCTCGACCGCCGGCTGGTTGTCGTCGGCCGTCGTGAACGTCTTCGTCTTCTCGGTTGGGATCGTTGTGTTCCGCTCGATGAGCGGCGTTGCCACGCCGCCGAGCGTTTCGATCGACAGAGTCAGCGGCGTGACGTCGAGGAGGACGATCTCGTCGACCTCGCCGGCCAGGACGCCGCCCTGGATCGCCGCGCCCGCAGCCACGACCTCGTCCGGGTTGATCTCGCGGTTGATCTTGCCCGGGATCCGCTTTCCGACGAGTTCCTGCACCTTCGGAATGCGCGTCGAGCCGCCGACGAGCACGACCTGATGGATCGTGTCCGCGTTCTTCCCCGCCTCGCGCAGCGTGGCGTCGACGATCGAGATCGTCCGCTGGAGGTAGTCGTCGATCATCGACTCGAACTTCGCGCGCGTCAGCTTCTTCTCGAGGTGTTTTGGCCCCGAGGCGTCGGCGGTGAGGTACGGGAGGTTGATCGTCGTCTCCATGCGGCTCGAGAGTTCTTTCTTTGCCGATTCGGCGGCGTCGCGCAGCCGCTGCATCGCGCTTGCGTCGCCGGACAAGTCGATGCCCGTGTCCTTACGGAATTCGTCGTGCAGCCAGTTGACGATCCGCTCGTCGAAGTCGTCGCCGCCGAGCCGCGTGTCGCCGTCGGTGGCCAAGACGTCGAACACGCCGTCGCCGATCTCGAGGATCGAGACGTCGAACGTGCCGCCGCCGAGGTCGTAGACGAGGATCGTCTGCTCGTGCTGCTTGTCGAGCCCGTACGCGAGCGCTGCCGCCGTCGGCTCGTTGATGATGCGCATGACCTCGAGGCCGGCGATCGTCCCAGCGTCTTTCGTCGCCTGGCGCTGGGCGTCATTGAAGTAGGCCGGCACTGTGATGACGGCCTTCCCGACGCGCCCGCCGAGGTGGGCCTCCGCGTCCTGCTTCAGCTTCTGCAGGATCATCGCCGAGATCTGCTCCGGCGAGTACTCGGTCATCTTGCCCTGCGCCTGGATCTTCACGCGGTGGTCGGTGCCCATCTGGCGTTTGATCGACGAGATCGTGTTCTTCGGGTTCGTGATCGCCTGGCGGCGCGCCAGCCGCCCAACCAGGCGCTCGCCAGTCTCGGTGAATGCGACGACCGACGGCGTGATCCGCTCGCCCTCCGAGTTCGTGATGATCGTCGGGGAGCCTCCCTCCAAGACGGCGACACAGGAGAACGTCGTGCCCAAATCGATGCCGATGATCTTCTCTCTCATTCTGCCTCCTTCTCTGCCTGCGCCGGGCCCTGGCTTACCGACACCTTGCTCGGAAGCAGGGTCCGTTCGCCGCGGACGTATCCGGGGGAGAATTCCTCGATGATGGTGCTCTTCTGTTGATGACCATGGATAGATAACAGCGCCTCGTGCAGTGCGGGGTCGAACCGCTCGCCGACCGTCGGAATGCGGCGCACGCCCTTCTGATCAAGGATCTGGGCGAACTGCCCGAAGATCCTCTCCACCCCGCCCACGAACGCCGCGACATCGGCATCCTTCGCGTAGACGGAGAACGCGCGCTCGAGATTGTCGTAGAGTGGCAAGAACGCCAAGACCTCTCGGTCGGACGTCCGCTCCTCCAACGCCGCGAGGTCGCGCAGGATCCGTTTGCGATAGTTCTCGAAGTCCGCCTGGAGTCGCTGCAGCCGGTCGACGAGCGACCGGATTTCCGCGTCCTTTGCGTTCGCGAACCCCGCCGGGGTCGCTTCGCCGTCAGGGGTATCCTGCGGCAGGCCCTCCTCGGGGCTTCGCTGGGGTTCTTCAGGCATCATGCTGTCCTCTCCTGGCTGCGGGAACAAGCCGCGACGAGCAACGCCTCGAGACGGCTGGCGACGAACGCCGCCGCCGACATCGCGCGCCCGTAGTCCATCCAGATCGGGGCGATCACGCCGATCGCGCCGCGGTGCGGCCCATAGTCGCAACTGACGACGCTCCACTTGTCGAAGCCGGCGAGCGGCAGATCGCCGACGTTGACGACGATCCCTCGTCGTCCGGCGCGCGCCTGCTCGAGCGCTCGCGGCAGCGCTTCCTCATCCTGAATCGTCCGGCTGAGACTGGAGAACCTCACCATCGCCTCCTGCGGGACCATGTCCTGCATCGCATCGAGGAGATGAAGCAGCCCGTCCGCGACCACCCGCGGCCCCACGCGGGCCTTGAGAAGCCGCGCGATGAGGCTCACCGCCTGGCGTTCCGGACGTGCATGCCAACCGTCAACCATCTCGTCGGACTCCGCCATTCGGCGGACCTCGTCGAGACGAGCGCCCCGGAGCGTCGTGTTGATCGTCCGCATCATGTCCTCGATCTCGACCTCGGACGCCGCGGACTCGAGCGGGATGAGCCCCTGCTCGACGATCCCTGTATCCGAGACGATCACCAGGAATGCCGTGCGGTCGGACATGCGCGCCAACACGACGCGCTCGAGCCGCGCGGCATCGAGTCGCGGCGGAATCACGAATGCCGCGGTCTGCGTCATGCTCCCGAGGAGGAACGCCGCGTGGCGCATGGCCTCCCCCATGTCGAGGACGCGCGTCTCGAACGTCTCGATCACGTCGAAGCGCTCTCTCTTTGCGAGTTCCGACAAGTCGAGGAGCCAGTCGACGAAGAAGCGGTACCCCTTCTCGGTCGGGATGCGCCCCGACGACGAATATGGCTTGGCGATATACCCCTGGCGCTCGAGGTCGTTCATGTCGTTGCGCACCGTGGCGGAGCTCACCGCAAGGCCGTAGTCCTCGAGGATCATGCGCGAGGACACAGGCTCGCGGAGCCGGATGTACCGGTCGACGACCTCTTTCAGGATCAGTCTCTGCCGCTCGGGGAGTGTCATGTCGCCTCGCCTCACCTCGTCCGTTGCATGTCGCGCGAGTTAGCACTTCGAGCGCGTGTCTGCTAATCATAGAGGCGAGGGGTCCCGTTGTCAACGCGTGAACAGGGGGAAGGCGTGCGCAAGCAGACGATCGTTCGGGCGCGCTAGCGCTCGATGCTGCAACATTTCTTGGTCTTCTTGCCGCTCGGCAAGAGGGCGTTTGTGAGACGCGCTAGCGTTCAGCGCCGCAGCACTTCTTGTACTTCTTGCCACTCGGCAAGAAGGCGACCTAGAGATGCGCTAGCGCTCGGCGCCGCAACATTTCTTGTACTTCTTGCCGCTGCCGCACGGGCACGGGTCGTTGCGTCCGGGTTGCGCGACGACTTTCACCGGGCGCCGGGCGCCGGGCGTCTCGGGCTGCGGCCCGCGATAGGGAAGGCCAGGGACGGGTGCGGTCGACGTGACGTTCGGCGCGAGATTCGCCTCGGGCCGCGTGTACTGGAGCGGACGGGCAGGCGCCTGGCGCGGCTCTGGCGCGGCCTCCGTCGTCACGGTAAGCCGTGGGTTGAGCAAGATGCGCACGATCTTCTCCGCCGTCTGGCCGAGCATCTCCTGGAACAAGACGAACGACTCGCGCTTGAACGCGACGAGCGGGTCGGTGCCGCCGTATGCCGTCCAGCCGATGCCGCCCTTCAGGTCGTCGAGCGTGTACAGGTGCGTGCGCCACGCTTCGTCCAGCGAGGTCAGGATGAGGTAGCGCGCGAGGAGTGGGAACGGCCCGCCCAAACGGCGTCTCTGCTCGGCGAGGGCTCGATCGAGGTGCTCGACACCCCGCGCGAGGAGATCGGGGGCCGACAGGCCGTCGAACGCTGCGGCGTCGATGGACAGGAAGGCCGAGAGCTCGCGAGCCAGTCCGTCGAGGTCGCGATCGTCGGCGGTGCGATCCCGCCCGGCGTGCGCGGCGACGAGGTGCTCGACGAACTCCTCGAACAGGTCGTGCAGATACTGGTCGAGGTCGGCCTCCGCGCCCTCCGGCAAGCTGCCGCCGTCGCGCGACGGCAAGAGGAAGCGGTCGCGCAGCGCGTACACGGCGTCGCGCTGCCGGGCGAGGACGAGATCGTAGTCGAGCAGGCGCTTGCGGATCTCGAAGTTTCGGCCCTCGACGCGCTTCTGGGCGCGCCGGATCGCGCCCGAGAGGAGAGCGTGCTCGATGGCCTCGCCCTCCTTCATCCCGACGCGGTCCATGACGCTCCCGATGGCGTCGCCGCCGAACACGCGCAGGAGGTCGTCCTCGAGCGAGAGGCAGAACTGCGACGAGCCCGGATCGCCCTGACGCCCGGCGCGGCCGAGCAACTGGTTGTCGATGCGCCGCGACTCGTGGCGCTGGCAGCCGAGCACGTGCAGGCCGCCGAGTTCGGCGACGCCCTCGCCGAGTTTGATGTCGGTGCCGCGGCCGGCCATGTTCGTGGCCACCGTGATCGCGCTGCGCTGCCCGGCCTCGGCGACGATCTCGGCTTCCTTCTCGTGGTACTTGGCGTTGAGCACCGTGTGCGGCAGCTTTCGCGCCTTGAGGAGATGCGACACGAGCTCGGAGACGTCGATCGCCGTCGTTCCGATCAGAACCGGGCGCCCTTCCGCGTGCAGCCGGGCGACCTCGTCGGCGACGGCCTCGAACTTCGCCTTGCGCGTCCGGAAGATCTTGTCCGGCTTCGCCTCGCGCCGCAGCGGGCGGTTCGGCGGCACAACGAGCACGGGGAGTCCGTAGATCTGCTTGAACTCGTCTTCCTCGGTCTTCGCCGTGCCGGTCATGCCGCAGAGGCCCTTGTAGAGCTGGAAATAGTGCTGCAGCGTGATCTGGGCCAGGGTCTGGGATTCGCGCTGGATCGTGATGCCTTCCTTGGCTTCGAGCGCCTGGTGCAGGCCGTCGGAGTAGCGCCGGTCGGGCTGAAGGCGGCCGGTGAACTCGTCGACGATCATCACCCGGTCTTCCTTCACGATGTACTGCTCTTCGCGCTTGTACATGTGCAAGGCGCGGAGCGCGTTCTCGATGTAGTGCTGCGTCTCGACGTGCTCTGGCGAGAACAGGTTCTCGATTCCCAGCTCGCGTTCGGCGCGGCGGATGCCGTCGTCCGTCAGGGTCAGGCGTCGCGTCGCCTCGTCGATTTCGAAGTCCTCGTCCCGCTTGAAGCGGCGCGACAGCGCGGCGAACTTCTTGTAGAGGTCGTAGGACTCGGCCGTCGAGCCCGAGATGATGAGCGGCGTTCTCGCTTCGTCGACAAGGATGTTGTCGATCTCGTCGACGATCGCGAACTCGAGCGGGCGCTGAACCTTTTCGCTCGCTGAGAGAACCATGTTGTCGCGCAGGTAGTCGAACCCGAACTGGTTGTTGGTACCGTAGGTGATGTCCGCCGCGTAGGCGACCTGCCGCTCCGGAGGGGGCGTGTCCTCCTGCAACAGCCCGACCGTGAGGCCGAGGGACTCGTAGATCGGCCCCATCCACTCGCGGTCGCGCTTCGCGAGGTAGTCGTTGACGGTGACGACGTGGACGCTTCCGACGAGCGCGTTGAGAACCGCGGGCAGCGTGGCGACGAGCGTCTTTCCTTCTCCGGTCTGCATCTCGGCGATGCGATGGTCGTCGAGCGCGAGCGCGCCGAGGATCTGGACATCGAATGGCCGCAGCCCGACCGTGCGCTCCGCGACCTCGCGCACGACGGCGTAGACGTCGGGCCGCAGCTCCCACTTGGTCTCGCCACGGGCGAGCCGCTCGCGGAACTCGGCGGTCTTCGCGCGCAACGCCGCATCATCGAGCGCGGCCGTACCCTCGGCCATCGCGTTGATGCGTTCGAGCTCGCGGTCGTAGCGCTTGAGTTGCTGGGCGTTGGTCTGCCCGAGGAGGAAGTCGATCGCGTGTCGGATGCTCTCGCTGGCCATGGCAAGGGCTCAGTATATCTTCTCTCCGCAGCGACAGCAGCGCGCTTCGCGGCGGTGGAAGGCAGCGGGCGACGGCCTGCTCCGCTGGTTGTGCGCGGAGATCCGGAACGAGGCTCCGGCGGCGCAGAAACCTCACAGGCCGGCGAGCGGAGCGCCGATTCCTCGATCGAGGTCGTTCGCCGGAGAGAGGCTGCTCGCGAGACGAACTACGAACCGCGGATCGTCCGCAGGCGTTCGGCGATGGCGTCTCGCTGCGTGCGCAGCGTGGCGATCGACGATCGCACTTCGCCGTATTCCTGCACGGTCATCGTCGATGCCGCGGCGAGACGCTGCTCAGCGCTGGCGAGCTTGCGACCGATGAGGGCGAGGGCTTCCGTGTACACGGCCTCCGCTTCGATGCGCAGACCGCGTGCGAGGAGAACGTTTCCGAGCGTCACGCGCGCCCCCTCGAAGTCGGGCGCATCGCGCACGACGGCTTCGAGCTGCGTCGTGGCCGACGCAGCGTCCCCTTCGCGCAGCGTTGCGACGGCGAGCAGGTAGCGGGCGCGGGTCACGAGCTCGGCCGACGGCCGCGTCGCGAGCAGGAGAGTGAGCGCCTGCTTCGCCTCGGACGTCTTGCCGGCGTTGACGGCAAGCTCGGCGTAGAGAACGTACGCGCTCTCGTCGACGAATCGCGTGAGGCAGCGCTCGGCATTCTCGAGGGCCGCGGGGAGATCGCCCTGCAGGGCCTGCGCCGTGGCGAGGTAGTAGAGCGTCTGATGCGGCGCGAAATCAAGGCGCAAGCTGCGTTCGAGAGTTGTGCGCGCCTGTTGCGTCTGGCCGAGTTGGAGCTGCAGGAGGCCGTCGCGCATCAGCACGTTGGCCGCGAGATCCCGTGCGGCGACGACCGACACCACGACTCCGCACGCAGCGAGCGACACGACCGCGATGCGCAGGGCGGGCCCTCGCAGCGAGACGGCCTTCGACGCGCGCTCGCCGTAGGCCGGAGATAGGGCAATTCCGCAAGCGAGAATGGCCGCGAGGCTCGATGCGGGCAAGTGCGCGGGGAAGCTCACGAGCGCGTGTGCGACGACGACCGCGAGCCCGGCGACACA
>JBFYRA010000014.1:0-4869 GCA_041302485.1 Candidatus Bipolaricaulota bacterium | reverse complement strand
CCCTTCGCCTCGCGACGAAGCATGCGGCCCTGTTCGGCCTTCGCGTCACGCGGCGGGCGGCAACAGGTCGAGATCGAGTCGATAGACGCGACTCTCGCCTTGGATCCGCCCGGTGTCGCGGAAGCCGGCGCTCTCGTAGAAGGCGATCGCGGCCGCGTTCGCTGGTCCGACATCGAGGTAGATCGAGGAGGCCCCGTGCGCGCGCCGGAGGTGCTCGACCAGACATCGCAGTCCCTCGCGGCCGAGCCCTTCCCGTTGGCGTTTCGCGTCGATCATGTGGCGCGCGACCCAAACCGCTCCATCTTCCGGGTTCACACCGCACACGGAGAACCCGACCATCGTCGCGCCGTCGTAGATCCCGTAGCACTCAAGGAACGTGTGGAACTTCGACTGTGCAATCGAGACGGCGTTGGAAGCGACGAATGCCTCTTGCTCCGGCTTCACCTTGAGGCGAATCGCCTCAACGAAGTTGTCGGCCGTAATCTCGCGAATCGATATGTCCATCTGCCTTCCCTTTTCTGCTCCGGCGCCGTGCAGTGGCCGCAAAGATGGGTAGCAGACTCGGCCTGCCGGGTTCATCGCGGGAGATCCACCGGAATCGACGGACTGAGGGCGCTCGCGAGGCGCCTGCAAGGCACATGAGGTGGGTCGTCGCGGTCCTCGGCTGGCTGCCCTACGGGATCACGATCTCCCGCAGGAACCTCTCCGTCATCGTCATGGTCCCCGATCCGTCCGTGAAATCAGGAGACGGTCTCGACCTCGAGCCAGCCTCCCGGCATGATCTCGAGGATCTGGACGTGCACAACGAAAACCTGTTCCCACACGACGCGCAGCTCGTCCTGATGGATTGCGTATGGAGCTTCCCCCCAATCGCAGTCGGTCGGCTCGCACGAACCCCACATGTGCACGGTCCACGGCGCGATGTCGATCCGAGTGATTCCGCCGGTATCAGGATCCTCGTTGACCCAAGCTCCCCAGTAGCGCTCGTCGACCGGCGGAACAACCATGGGCGCGCACCCGCCGAGCAGCACGACGACCAATCCCAGCCCAAGAATCTTCCGCAGCATGACGCCTCCTTCGATCGCCCCCACTATGGCAGCGTGTGCGCCGCCGCACTGTCTCGGGCAAGATGCAGCGGAGCGTGAGCGATGACTGGACCGTGGGACGCGGTGATCTGGGACTTCAACGGAACGCTCGTCGACGACGTCGAGCTTGCGCTCGCAGCGATCAACACGATGCTCGCGCGCCGCGGTCTCCCGGCGGTGTCGCGCGAAGTCTATCGGAGCGTCTTCGGGTTCCCTCTCATGGACTACTATCGAAAGCTGGGGATCGACGTCTCGCGCGAGAAACCGCAGAGCCTCGCCGACGAGTTCCACGCCGCCTACCTCCCTGGGCTCCCCGCCTGCGGACTTCAGAAAGGCGTGCGCGAGATCCTCGATCTCCTCGCAAGGACCGGAACAGACCTGTTTGTCCTCTCGGCGCTCGAGGAAACGGAATTGCGGCACGCTCTCGCGGACCTCGGCATCGCCGGCCGTTTCACCGGCGTCTACGGCCTCGATCATCGCCTCGGGGATTCCAAGCTCGCCCGCGGCCGCGAACTCTCCCGGCGCCACAACCTCAGCGGTCGCCGCGTTCTCTTCATCGGCGACATGGACCACGACGCAGAGGTAGCAGAAGCTCTGGGGTTCGAGGCCGCGCTGGTCGCTCAGGGCCATCAGGCGCCGGCGACCCTTCGCGCCCGCGGCTGCCGGGTGTTCGGCGGCTTTGGCGAACTGCAAGACGAGCTTTCGAGGCCATTCGCGTAGCAGCTCGCCTACTCGGATGCTCTTTTCGCGTCGAGCTCTTGCCACCGCGCGTAGAGCGCATCGACGGCGGCCTGCGCCGCACGATGCGCTTCATAAACGTCGTGGAGCTTCTCGTGGTCGGTCGCCGTCGCGGGATCCTCAAGTTCGGCCTGGAGTCGCGCGACTTCGGCTTCCGCGCGCAGGATCAGCGATTCGATCTCGTCCCACTCCTTCTTCTCGAGGTAGGTGAGTCCCGACTTCCTCGCTCGGGGAGCGGAATCCCGCGCCGATGGCTCTTGCGAAGGGGCAGCGGCTTCCGTCTGCCGCTCTCGGTCGACGAGCTGCCACTGCTCGACGCTCCCGTACTCGCCCCACACGCCGTCGCCGTGAAGGCCGAGAAGCTGAGTACAGAGCCGATCGAGCATGTGGCGATCGTGCGTGATGAGGACGACGGCACCCGGGAACTCGCCAAGCGCCTCTTCTAGCAGCTCCACGGACGAAAGGTCGAGATCATTCGTCGGCTCGTCGAGCAGGAGAACGTCGACGGGCTCACGGATCATGTGCGCCATCAAGACGCGCGCCTGCTCGCCGCCGGACAGGTTGCCGACGCGCAAGTCAAGCTGCTCGGGACGAAACCCGAACCGTTTGGCCCACGGAACGATGTGCGTCGCGCGCCCGAGGTACGAGACTGTGTCGCCGCTCGGGCAGAGGGCGCGCCGCAGCGTCTGCGTCATGTCGAGCTGCTCGCGCTGCTGGTCGAATAGAGCACACCGCAGCTCCGATGCATGTTTCACCTGCCCCGCATCGGGCGGCGCCAGACGCGCAAGCGTCTTCAGGAGCGTCGTCTTGCCGCTCGCATTGTTCCCAGCGATTCCGATCCGATCGCCGCGGCGCACGTGGAGCGTGAGTTCGCGGAACAGGCACCGTCCGCCAAGCGTCCTCGCGATGCCTCTCGCGGTGATGAGGTCGTTTGTCTTCCGACCACTCGCCGAGAAGTCGATCTCGAGCCCACTCGCTGCGCGGCTTCGGCGCTCGGCGTCCGCAAGCTGAGCGATCTTGTCGTGCGCTTCCTCGATGCGCGCGGCGGCCTTCGTGCCGCGGGCGGACGGGCCTCGACGAAGCCAGTCGACCTCGCGCCGGACGGCATTGGCCAGCGCGCGACGCTCGACATTCTCGGCCTGGAGGAATGCTTCGCGCCGCTCGAGGAAGTCGCTGTAGTGCCCCTTGCTGGAGAAGTACCCGCCGGCGTACCGCGGGTTGATCTCAACGATCCGATCCGCGACCCGCTCGAGGAAGTATCGATCGTGCGTCGTGACAACGAACGCGATCTCCTCGCGCTCGAGGAACTTCTCGAGCCAATCGATGCCCTCGAGGTCGAGATGGTTCGTCGGCTCGTCCATGAGGAGCAGATCGGGCTTCTGAACGAGCTGGCATCCGATGGCGAGCCGCTTCTTCCAGCCGCCGGAGAGCCGCGAGGCAACCGCGGCATCGTGCTCGAATCCCAGGCGGCGAAGCATCTTTCGCACGCCGACCGGACGCTCATGGTCCTCCATCGGGAGGTCGGCCAGCGCAGCGAACAGAGCCTGTTCGACCGTGATCCCTTCGGGGAATGTGTCAATCTGAGGCAAGTACGCGATGCGAGCTCCTTTGGCCCGCTCGATCGAGCCAGCGTCCGGCGACTCGAGGCCTGCCAGGATCCGCAGAAGGGTGGACTTCCCGGCGCCGTTCGGCCCAATCAGCCCGACGCGCTCGCCCGCGTGGAAGGCAAGCGAAAGCCCCGCAAACAAGGTGTGAGACGCGTACGTTTTCTCGAGATCCCGTACCGCAATGAGCGCCACAATCCTCCTCGCAGCCCGAACGGCCGCTCTCCCGATGGTAGCGCGACCGCGGCCATGATCGCACCCGGCTCACGCGACGGACAAAGACATCGTCGAGGCCGCGGGCGGAATCTTCGTCGGGCACGATCACCCGCCGGTGCCCGACGGCCGCCTCGTGACCGGGGACCGCAGCCGCCATTACCGAGCAAGAACGCGGACGCGATTCGCGCCGCCATCCTTCAGCGTCTCGCGGACGACGCCGCGCGACTTGGCAGAACCCTCTGAAAGACGGCCCTTCCACTCTGCCGACGACTCGCCCTGCTCACACCTTCCACACAAGCGGGAAACGCCGTCGAGACGAGCTGAAACGAGACTGCGCCATCCTGCAACAGCGGGTGCGTCCAAACAGGACCTGGGCGCAGTCTGCGAAAGGGGAGACGCCGATCCCGCACCATCGGCCTCCCCTTTTTCGCTCCTCGGGCGCCGCGCGCCGAGTACACTCAGGCGTTCGTCGCGGGTACATCCTGTAGCGACACAACTCCAAGGATCGCAAGCGGAGGCAGACATGAAGAACCTCGCGATGCTCGCCGTCGTGCTGGGACTGTGCGGGGCTGGCGCGGTGGCCGCGCCTGTCCTCACCGTGGACAACCTGACGTACGCGGTCACCGTGCAGTCGGGCTCGCTCGTCAGTCACTCCTTCGTGCTGTCGAATGCAGGCGACGAGACGCTCTCGATCGAGAGCGTGAGAACCTCGTGCGGCTGCACGACCGCCGCGCTGGCGAAGCGGGATCTCGCACCGAATGAGTCGGTGAGCGTCGACGCCGTCGTGAACACGACAGGATTCCGTGGGACCGTCACGCGGACGATCACCGTGTCGTCGAACGACCCCGCCCACCCGACAACGACTCTGCGCATCGACGTCACGATCGCCGACATCGTGCCGGACGTGCCGGCGATCTCCCCAACCGACCTCAAGCTCGTGTTCTTCCTGCTCATCGACGTGCGGACGGCGGAGGAGTATGCGTCGGGTCACCTCTTCGGCGCAGTGAGTATCCCGCTGGCGGAGATCGCGGCACATGCCAGCACATGGGCAGCGCAGCTGCCGCAGGAACTCCCGATCATCCTCTACGGGGTTGACGGCGAGGCGGGCCGCGCGGCGGGCGTGTACCTGCTGGCCGCTGGACTTCCGAACGTGCTCCAGCTCGAGGGTGGACTCGCGGGATGGAACGCGACCTTCGGAGACGGCGCGCTCTACGCGCCGTAACGCG
>JBFYRA010000003.1:0-7292 GCA_041302485.1 Candidatus Bipolaricaulota bacterium | reverse complement strand
CGTGTTCACGGCACCGACAGCGAGCGATGCCTGTGACGCAAGCCCGACGGTCACGTATCGCGACTCGACGGCCCCGGGATCCTGTGCGGGGACGTACTCGATCACGCGGACGTGGACGGGGCGAGACTGCAGTGGGAACGAGTCGGGGCCAGTGAGCCAGACGATCACGGTGGTTGACACGACCGCGCCGACGCTGAGCGGGGAGGGCGCGGACGAGACGATTGAGTGTCCGGCGAGTCCCGTGTTCACGGCGCCGACGGCGAGCGATGCCTGTGACGCAAGCCCCACGGTCACGTATCGCGACTCGACAGCTCCGGGATCGTGCGCGGGGACGTACTCGATCACGCGGACGTGGACGGGGCGAGACTGCAGCGGGAACGAGTCGACGCCAGTGAGCCAGACGATCACGGTGGTTGACACGACTGCGCCGAGCATCACATGCGCGGCGGTCACGTCGCCGATCGAATGCCCTGCCACCCCTGTGTTTGGAACTCCGACAGTGAGCGATCTCTGCGATGCGAGCCCGCGCGTGACGTTTGCTGATGTCACGACACCGGGGAGCTGCGCGCAGGCATACAGCGTGACGCGGACGTGGACAGCGACGGACGCGTGCGGCAACGTGGCGACGTGCAGCCAGACGATCATGGTTGTTGACACGGTCGCGCCAACGCTTCTGGGCGTGCCGGCCGACACGACGGTCGAATGCACGGCGATTCCGGCGGCTCCGAGCGTGACGGCGACTGACGCCTGCGACTCGACGCTGTCGGTGCGGTTCAGCGAGGCGGATTCGGTGACCGAAGGCTGTGGCACGATCGTGCGGACGTGGTCGGTGACGGACAGCTGTGCGAACACGGCGACAGCGAGCCAGACGATCACGGTCGTGGACTCGGTCGCGCCGACGCTGGTGGGGATACCTGCCGACGTGACGGTCGAGTGCACGGCGATTCCAGCGGCTCCGAGCGTGACAGCGACTGACGCCTGCGACCCGACGCTGTCGGTGCAGTTCAGTGAGACGAACTCCGTCGTGGAAGGCTGCGGCACGATCGTGCGGACGTGGTCGGTGACGGACAGCTGTGGGAACACGGCGACGACCAGCCAGACGATCACGGTTGTTGACACGGTCGCGCCAGCGTTCCGTGAGCCTCTGCCGAGCGACGGGACGGTTGAGTGCGATGCGGTGCCCGCAGCGGCTGTCCTGACGGCGCACGACGCATGCGATGCCGACGTCCCGGTCTCATACAGCGAGTCGCGTGCCGACGGAGCGTGCGGGGACAGCTACGTCTTGACGCGCGCCTGGCGGGCGAGCGATGACTGCGGAAACGAGCTGACACACGTGCAGACCTTGACCGTCGTAGACCGAACCCCGCCATCCATGAGCGCGCCACGGGACATCGAGGCGTGCAGCGACCCAGGACTCTGCTCGGCAGTTGTCGTCGCAGAGACTCCGGCGGCGACTGACGGATGCGATGCCGCGCCCGTCGTGAGCGGGGTGCGCAGCGACGGGCAGCCACTGTCCGACCCGTACCCATGCGGCGTCACGACGATCACGTGGACGGCCACGGATCGCTGCGGGAATTCTGTGTCGTCGGAGCAATCGATCACGGTGCGGGACTGTGAGCCGCCGCGCATCTCGCGTGCTCCAGAACGACCACGCGATTGGTACGCCGTCGTGGCTGCCGCAGTCAACTGGATGACGGGCGTGTTCGGCGCCCCCAGTTGGGCGGCAGCGGAAAGCTCGTCGCCGGGCCGCGTGATCAGCTCGATCGGGCCGTGGATCGAATATGGACTAGGGCTTCGGCCCTCCACGAGGGGAGGGGTGAGATAGCATGATCGGTCGTGCATCGCGAGACGTGAAGAGGTCGGTAGCGATCAGGGCAGCCGCGCTCTCTCTGGCGTTTGGCCTTGCCTTGGCGATCGGAGGGCTGGACGCCGGGGCACAGCGGTGGATGGACGAGGAAGCGCCTGTCATCGTCATGTGCGGACTGCCGGTCCCGAGAGGCATTTCGGGCGGTGACGCGGACTCGGAATGTCGAGCGACCGTCTCGTTCACGGCGACCATCACCGATAACTGCTGCATCCAGACCGAGAGCGTAGTGGTCACGGCTCGGGAGACGACGGGCAACGGGACACTAGGCGAGCTGAGGCTGCAGATGACCCACATCGACTCGCCGCCGTCGGCGCCCGAGGGACAGAGCGTCGTCGTGGAAGGATCCGTCGATGTCACGGCGCTCACGGGGTGCCCCGCCGCAGTGGAAGTCACGATCCGCGCCACGGACTGCTCCGGCAACGAGGCAGGAGCCGTCACGTGGACTGCCGACGTGACGGACTCGACGGCGCCGTTCCTGTCGTGGCCCGCGGACATCGCGAAGAGAGGCTGCGGGGTCACGCTGGACCCAGGCGTCGCGACCGCGAGTGACAACTGCGACCCGGCGCCCGTGGTTGTCGGCACAAGAAGCGACGGGCTTGCTCTCACGGCTCCCTATCCGTGCGGCACGACGACCATCACCTGGACCGCGACCGATCGCTGCGGCAACCAGGCGTCAGGAGTGCAGCAAATTCGAATCTCGACCCGCCCGCCCTCCGGAGGAGGAGGGGGCGGAAGCTCCGGCGGGACCGTGGGATTCGGCTCTCCGTCGCCGAGCGCAGGATCGGACGCAAGCGTCTGCGTCTCGGAGAGGGTCTGCCTGGTGGGCTACGCCACGGACCCCGAGCAGGGAACCGAGGGGCTGAAGTACCAGTGGTCGTTCGCGGTTCGCTACTACCTGAACGGCGTTCCTGTGCTCGATGTTCCGCCTGGGAGCCAGGCGGCGAGCACGGCCGAAGGCTTCGACAATGCTGCAGCGTGCTTCGTCGCGGATGTTCCGGGCCAGTACAGGCTGCTGCTCACGGTCTGCGACAGGGATGGACTCTGCACGATGGATTCGGCGACCGTGACGGCCTCGCCCTGCGGGCAGGTGTACTCGTGCCCATACCAGGAGGGGTGGAACCTCCTCTCGATTGCGGCGCAGCCGCTCAGCCCAGACGCGCAAGGTCTGCTCGAGGAGACAAGCGCGGACACTCCGGCCTTGGCGTACGAAGGCGGACACTACGTCGAAGCCGATGTCTTGAGCCCGGCGGAAGGGTTCTGGGTGCACTTCGTGACGGCGGACGCGATCTCGTTCATCGGCCGAGAGGTCCGCAATGATGTCACGCTGGAGCTGGTCGAACCGGGATGGCACCTCATCAGCAGCCCCTTTGCCGTGGACTGGGAGCGAGTTCTCGTCTTCGTTAACGGCGCCGAGCGGTACGTGGGCGATGATGTGGCGAGGGACGTGATCGACGAATCGTGCGTCTGTTTTGATCCGACCGCTCAACTGTACCGATCGAGCGACCAGATCCTGCCGTGTCAGGGGTACTGGGTGAGGACGTATGAGCCGAACGTCCGGCTCAAGATGCGGTGGACGGGCGCGAGCAGCTCGCTCGCCGGCCTCTCGGGATGCGAAGGGGAGATCACGTCCAGTGCGCCGTTGCCCCCCGGGGATCTGGCAGCGCGCGCGAAGGCCGTGGTCCTCGCGTACCCCAATCCCGTGCGTCACAGTGTCGTCCACTTCGAGGTTCCCGGCGACTACACGACCGACAGAGTACGCGTTGGCGTGTACTCCCTGTCGGGCGAGATCGTCTGGGAGGGCGAGGCGGACTCGAACGTGGTCGAGTGGGAGCCGCGCGACGAGATGGGAGAGCCGCTCCCCTGGGGGCCGTACGCGTTCTGCGTCAGCGCTTGGCAGGACGGCGCGTGGTCTCGCGTCGGGTGCGGCGTGGTCTTCCTGCTCGAGGAAGACTAGGCGGAGAGCCGGCCGCAGCTCGCCGCAGGTCAGACCAGCCACCAGACGTCCCCTTCGCGGACGGCGGCCCTGGGCATTGCGCCGGGGCCGTTTGTCCTTTTCCGCCTTCCCGCGTGCGCCCACAATGCCCTCATGCACCGGGGGTGAGACGCTTGCCGCGAGAGCAGGACTTCAATCAGATCGTCAATCGGCGAGAGACGGACAGCATCAAGTGGAATCTCTACGACAAGGATGTCCTGCCGCTCTGGATCGCGGACATGGACTTCCTCACCGCGCCGGTGGTGCTCGACGCGCTGCGCGAGCGCGTCGAGCACGGGATCTTCGGCTACGTCGTCGAGCCGGTGGAGCTTCGCGAGATCCTCGTCGAGCGGCTGCGGCGGCTCTACGCGTGGGATGTGTCGCCCGATGCGTTCGTGTTCCTTCCGAGCGTGGTCTGCGGCTTCAATCTGGTCCACCAGAGCGTCACGAAACGCGGCGACAGCGTGATGTCCCAGCCGCCGGTCTACTTCCCGATCCGCATCGCGCCGCGAAACTCGCGCGCCACGGCGCAGCCGGTGCCGCTAGCGCGCACGGCTGCAGGTCGCTACGAGATCGACGTCGCGGCGGTCGAGGCGGCGGTGACGAAGAAGACGAAGATGTTCATGCTCTGCAATCCGCACAACCCGGTGGGGAGAAACTACTCCGAGCAGGAACTCGCCGGCCTCGGCGACCTCTGCGTTCGCCATCGGATCACGATCTGCGCCGATGAGATTCACGGGGACTTCGTCTACGACGGCGCGCGCCACGTTCCGATCGCGTCCCTGTCGCCCGAGATCGAGGCACAGACGGTGACGCTGATCGCTCCGTCAAAGTCGTTCAACATCGCCGGGCTCCACTCGGCGATCGCGATCATCCCGAACAAGGAACTGCGCGAGAAGGTCATTCAGGCAAAGCGTGGGCTCGTTCCCAACGTGAGCATCTTCGGCTACGTTGGCATGCTCGCGGCGTATCGCGACGGCGAGGAGTGGTTCGCCCGTCTCTTCTCGTACATCGAGAGGAACCGCGACTTCGTCCGCGACTTCGTCGCCAGCGAAATGCCCGGAATCTCGTGCGGTCCGATGGAAGCAACGTACCTGGCGTGGCTTGATTGTCGCGAAGCGGGGCTGCCCGGCGATCCATACGAGTTCTTCCTCCGCGAGGCGCGGGTCGCCGTCAACCCCGGCCCGATTTTCGGCCAGCAAGGCGAGGGGTTCGTTCGGCTGAACTTCGCCTGTCCGCGCTCGACGCTCGCCGAAGGCCTTACGCGCATGCGCGACGCCCTGCGCCGCCTCTAGTCGTCGTGAAGGCTGGACGTTGCGGCTCTTCCCGCGTGAGTCGGGGGGCGTGAGCCACTACAATCCCCGCCTCAGGAGAGATATGACCCAGCCTGTTCTCGACGTACGATCGATCTCGAAGCAGTTCGAGGCCGTTCGCGCCGTGGACGACGTGAGCTTTGACGTCGCACGGGGCGAGATCCTCGGCTATCTGGGGCCGAACGGCGCCGGCAAGACGACCTCGATCCGCATGGTCCTCGGCATCTTCCAGCCGGACGAAGGCGAGATCTCCGTTCACATCGACGGCCACAGCGGCCGTTTGTTGAAGGAGCGGACGGGCTACCTCCCCGAGGAGCGCGGCTTGTATGGGGATGTGAAGGTTCTCGACGCGCTCATGTACTTCGCCGAGCTCAAAGGGATCTCGCGGGCCGCGTCGCGCTCGCGAATCCTCGAGTGGCTGGCCCGCTTCGACCTCCTCGAGTGGCAGGGCCGCAAGATCGAGAAGCTGTCCAAAGGCATGCAGCAGAAGGTGCAGTTCATCGCCTCCGTGGCGCACAAGCCCGATCTGCTCGTCCTCGACGAGCCGTTCTCGGGCCTCGACCCGGTCCACCAGGACCTCTTCAAGGACGTGATCCGCGAGCTCCGCGACGCCGGCGCGGCGATCATGCTCTCGGCGCATCAGATGAACCAGGTTGAGGAGCTGTGCGACCGCATCTTCCTGATCCACCGCGGACGTCGCGTTCTCTACGGCAAGCTCGACGACATCAAGGCCGCGCACGGCGAGCATGTGGTCCGCCTGCGCTTCGACGGCTCGGTCGAGGGTCTGGCGAGCCTGCCTGGCGTCACGGAACTCTCGATCCGCGGCGACCGCGCCTCGTTGCGCCTCGAGCGTGGCGCGTCGCCCGACGTGTTCGTCCGTTCGTTGCCTGTCGGGCTCACGGTGCGCGAACTCACGGTCACGCGGCCGCCGCTGCACGACATCTTCGTGCGGACGATCGGGAAGGAGAACGATGAAGCTGCGTAGCGTCATTCGCTGGGAGTTCCTGCACGCCGTGCAGAGCAAGCAGTTCCTGATCATGTCCGTGCTCATCCCGGCGATCGCCGGCATCGGCATCCTCGTCGCCAGTTCGCAGGAACGCTCGCCGGCGGTGCAGAGCCTGAGTGGCCCGCCTCCGGCCTACGTCGTGGCGCTGATCCTCGCGATGATCCTGTTCATGAGCGCCTTCATCAACGGGGTCATGGCCCTCTACGGCGTGGTGAAGGAGAAGCAGAGCCGCGTCGTCGAGCTCGTCTTGTCGAGCATCTCGGCGCGCGAGATGATGGCCGGCAAGGTCATCGGCCTCGGACTCGCCGGGCTGCTCCAGGTCATCGTGTGGGTGACGACGGCGTATCTCATCGGAAGCCAGTTCGCGACGATCTCGCTCGAGGGTCTGACCCTCGTGCACTGGATCACGTATCCCATCTACTTCGTCCTCGGGTACATGCTCATTGCGTCGATCTACGCCGCGGTGGGGGCAGTGATGAAGGACGTGCAGTCGGGCGGAGCGGGCGGGCTCGTCGGGATGGTTCCCTACCTTCCCGTCATGTTCGTGTACTTCATCGTGGAGAATCCGGACCACATTCTGGTTCGGATCGCCGGCTTCATCCCTCCGTTCACGCCGTCGGTGATGATGCTGCGGATCGGGGCGATGGCTGTCCCGCCGTGGGAGATCGCCCTGAGCATTGTCTCTCTGGCGCTCGGAGTCCTGATCACGATGGCCATCGCGGCGCGGATCTTCGAGATCGGACTCCTGATGTACGGCAAAGCGCCGACCGCGAGAGAACTCTGGAAGTGGATGTGGGCGCGCCGCGCCTCCTAGAGGAGTCGCGCGAGCGTCCTGTCTCAGGCGCTACGAGGCGAGGACGGCCCTTTCCGCAACGCAGGCTGTGATCGCAAGACCGCCAGCCGGTCAAGGAAGCGTCGTGCTTCGTCTTCTCGAACCTGGCCGCGCGGGAACGCGAGCGTGCGGCCGTCGGGAAGGCGAATCCGTAGCTCTCCGTCGATGAACTGGGCGTCGATCTCGTCCAAGCGGTGCTCGACGCCAATGCCCACACCGTAGCGGCGCGCCGCCTCGGTCCACTTCGGCAGATCGCGTGCGAGTCTCTCGGCCATCTTCCGTTGCAGAAACGAGGTCGGGCC
>JBFYRA010000002.1:0-8963 GCA_041302485.1 Candidatus Bipolaricaulota bacterium | reverse complement strand
CCTCGCTTCCTGCGATCTCGCCTACGGTTCGGCCTTCACGCATGACGACGATGCGGTCGCTCATCCCGAGGATCTCGGGCAACTCGGAAGACACCATCAGGATCGCCATGCCGTCGTTCGCAAGGCGCCGCAGGCGGGCGTAGATCTCGGCCTTCGATCCGACGTCGATTCCGCGCGTCGGTTCGTCGCAGATGAGGACCGAGGGCTCGGTCAACAGCCACTTTCCGATGACGACCTTCTGTTGATTGCCGCCACTGAGCTGAACGGCGACCGTCTCCGGGCTTGGCGTGCGGATGCCGAGCAGGTCGATGATTCGACCGACGACACCCCGCTCCTCTCGCGTTCGGACCAACGAACCGCGCTGGCGTCGGGCCAGGCTTGGCAAGGCCAGGTTCTCGCGCACGGAGAGGCCGAGCACGAGGCCCTCTCGCTTGCGGTCCTCGGTGACGAAGGCGATGCGACGGCGGATCGCGGCGTGCGGCGAGCGGAGACGGACGCGCTCGCCCTCGAGTTCGACGGTCCCGCGCGACCGCCGAGCGCCGAACAGCGCCTGGCACAGTTCCGTGCGCCCGGCGCCGACGAGCCCGTAGAGCCCGACAATCTCGCCCTTGTGAAGCTCGAGCGACGCGTCGCGGAGCCGAGGCGCGGACTCGAGGTGGTGCACGGCGAGAGCTGTCGCGCCGATCTGCGCGGCGCGTTCGGGGAATACCTGGTCCAGCTTGCGGCCGACCATGCACGTGATGATTTCGTTGCGGTCGGTCGCGGCCTTCTCTTTCGTGAGGACGAGCTCGCCGTCCTTGAGAACCGTAATGCGGTCCGCGAGCCGAAACACCTCGTCGAGGTGGTGCGACACGTAGAGGACAGCCAGTCCTCGGCTGCGCAGCCGCTCGACGATCGCGAACAGGCGGTCTCGCTCTTCGATCGACAGCGCGGACGCCGGCTCGTCCATGATCAGGATGCTCGCGTCCTCCGAGAGAGCTTTGGCGATCTCCACGAGCTGTTGGTCGGCGACGCTGAGGCGGCCGACACGGCGCGTCGGCGGCTGCGTCATGCCCAGCTCCTCCAGCACGCGGCGCGCCCGGCGCACCTCCTCGCGGCGGCGCAGCCAACCCAGCCGGTGCGGCTCGCGCCCGAGCGAGATGTTGCCTGCGGCCGAGAGATTCGGAATGAGGCTGAATTCCTGGTAGATGATGGCCACGCCGGCACGTCGCGCGTGGTCGGGCGTGAACGTTCCGACGAGCTTGCCGAACAGCGAGACGCTGCCGCTGTCGGGGGCCTGCGCACCGGCGAGGATCTTCATCAGGGTCGACTTCCCGGCCCCGTTCTCACCGACGACGGCGTGGACTTCGCCCTTGCGGACGGAGAACGATACGCCGCGCAACGCTTGAACGCCGGGGAATCCCTTCGTGACTCCGCAGACCTCGATCGCCGTCTCGTGCATGACGCCCCTAGAAGGAGGCCGGCCGCCGCAACGCGGCGGCTGGCCCCGGGATGCCTACTTCTTGTAGTACTGCTGAATCCACGCTTCCGGAAGCTCGTTGATCGCGAAATACTGATCGCTGAGATCCGGTCGGTAGTACTGGTCAAGCTGATCCTGCTCGAAGCTCACGATCGGGTACTCGACGATCTTCGGCACGGGCTGCCCACGAAGGACCTGCACGGCGAGATCCACGCACGTCACGGCGAGCGGGCATCCGCCCGATACCGCGAGGAACTGAATGTTGTGTTCCTTGGCGATGCGCAGCCAGCCGTTCCAGTCGTCCGCCGTGACCGGCGGGATGGGGCGCCCGGCATCGAGCAGGGCATCCACCGCTCCTAGGCCCATCTGTCCACCGTCGGCGATCACGCCGTCGATCTGGGGATTGGCCTGGATGAACGCCGCCATAGCCACCTTGGCCGTCGTCGGCGACCAGTCGCAGTACGCCATGCCGACGACCTTGACGTTCGGGTATGCCGCGAGGCCCTGCTGCACGCCGCGGTACACGTCTTCGGCGTAGCTCGAGCCGGCCATGCCCATCAGAACGACAACGTTTCCGCCGTCCGTGAGCTTCTTGCCCATCCAGTCGGCATACAGGAAGCCGGCCTTGGTGTTGTCGCGCGACACCCACGAGACGTAGTCGTCGGTGTTCACGCCGGTTGAGGCGAGGATCACCGGAATGCCTTGCTCCATGGCCTCTTCCACCGCGCCGACGAGCGGAGCTTCGGCGGCGGGATCCACGAACAGGATGTCAACACCCTGTCCGACCAGGTTTTCGATGTCCGAGATCTGCTGCACTGGGTTCCAGAAGCACGAGGTCACGCGGAAACCGTTGAAGAAATCCGCGTACTTCTCCTCGATCGCGTAGCGGAAGTGCAGACCGAACATCGTCATCCACGCGTTCGTGTCGCCGAGCCCGGCTCGTCCGGCGAGCCATGGCGCGGCCGTCGTGTAGGCGGACGTGTCTGTCATGCCGGGAAGCACCGTGTCCGCCGCCATCCCCGACCAGCCCAACGTGAGCACTGCGATGAAACCAACGATGAGAAGCCGCTTACCCATCTGTGTCCTCCCTATCTGCTTCCTGGCAAACTTCTCTTCCGCGATCGCTGTTCAGACAACATCTCTGTCGAGACATCCACCTCCTAGTCTTCACACCGATCCGGAATCCGTGGAGAGGCGGTGCCGGTTCGATGAATCCGTAGCTTGTCGATCCAGCCCGAGGAGTAGAACGCGACGGCAGCCAACAGGACGCCGCCACGCGCCACGAGCTGGTACTCCACTTTCAGGTTCAAGATCAGAACGAGATTCAGGAGCGCCGTCATCAGCAGGATCCCGGCGACCGTGCCCGAGATCTTGCCGCGTCCGCCGCCAAGCACGGCGCCCCCGACCACGGCGGCGGCGATCGAGTCAAGGTCGTAGCCTGTACCGATTTCCTGGTCGGCGTACCCGAGGTAGCCGACGAGCACAAGACCGGCGGTCGCAGCGAGCAGACCGCACAGGACGTACGACAGGATCGTCACTCGATCGACACGCACGCCGGACAGTTCGGCCGCTTTGGCATTGCCGCCGACCGCGTAGATGCGGCGCCCGAGCGTCGTGCGCCGCAGGACGAAGCTCGCGGCAATGGCGACGAGTGCGAACAGGATCACAGCGTTCGGGATCGGCCCGATGCCGCCGCGCCCGAACGCGCGCACCGCCGGGGGCAGAAGCCCGGACGGTGTCGCGTTCGTGACCCAAAGGCGCATTCCCGTGACGAGGAGGCCGACGAACAGCGTCGCAATGAACGGCTGCACACGGCGCACGGCGATGAGCGTGCCGTTCACGAGCCCGATGCCGGCCCCCATCGCGAGAGTGAGCGGGATCACGAGCGGCACGAGCGTGTTCGTCCCCCCCGTGAGCTCGGCGATCGTCACCCCGGCGAGCTGCATGATCGCCGCGACCGAGAGGTCGATGCCGCCGGCAAGAATGACGATCGTCTGGCCGATCGCGAGGATGCCGATCGCCGACGCCTGGCGCAGGATGTTCATGAGGTTGTCAGGCTGGAAGAACGGCGGCGACACGCAGGCGGCGATGATGAGCAACAGGCCGAGGAACACGAACACGAGCGATCCTTCGAGCCGCCGCCTCAGAGCGCCGAGCCAGCTCTTCATGTCCTCTTCTCCCAAGCGCGGACTAAGTCGGCCGACTCCATCACGCGGCCGTAGTGGTTCTCGATCACGTAGAGCCCGACTTCTTTCATCTTCGCGCTGTGGTCAGGCCCGCGGCGCGAGAAGCAGGCAAGGCAGTCGGATACCGCGATCACGCGGTAGCCGAGGGCGAACGCCTGGTGCATCGTGTCGCCGCTGCAGATGTTCGGGCCGGTTCCGGCGACGGCGACCGTGTCGATCCCGGCCGCGCGGAGCGCCGTGTCGAGCGACGTGCCGTGGAATGCTCCGTAACTGTACTTCTCGACGACGATCTCCGTCGGAAGCGGCGACAACGACGGGATCAGTTCGGCGCCCCACGAGCCGGGGAGCGTGACGATGGGCTTGCCCCAGAACGCTGTCCACGATGGGGCGTTGCGTCGCACGTCGTTGAGCATTCTCGTGTGGAACACGGGGACCCCATGGCGGCGAGCGGCGTCGAGCAGGGCTCCGAGCGGGGCGACGGTCGCCTGAACGTCCGAGACGTCGAAGCCGAACCGCGCCATCGCGCCGGCGGACGACACGAAGTCGTTCTGCATGTCCACGATGACGAGCGCCGTAGAGAGCGGGTTCACGGTCCTATCGGATCCATTCATCGGCGTGCTCCTTGACGAACTCGTCGTCCGACAGGTGGGGGTAACTGCGTACGATGCGATCGATCGCTTCCGACTGGCCCGGCGAGAGGTCGAGGGCGTGGTCGAGGCACCAGCGACCGGCGAGGAGGCCGGACCGTCGAAGCATTTCGTGGATTCCCGGGAGGCAGCCGGCGAACGCATGCGCGACATCGAAGACGGCCTGGTTTGCGTCCGTGATCTCGACCGCCAGCGTCAGAAGATCTGGCGGCACGGCCGCTCTCGCCTCGCGCAGGGCGCGAATCCTCGCCTGTAGTTCGACGGCCCGCCGGGTCCAGAACGACCAGTGTCCGAGAAGGCCGCCGACGATCGAGACGTCGACCCGGTCTCGATTGACGGGGACAAGATACGAGGACAGGAGATCCAGCACGATGTGGTCGTCGTTTCCCGTGTACAGCGCGACGTCCTCGGCACGGCCGGACTCGGCCACGGCTCGGACCACGTCGAGCGTCTTGTAGCGATCGAATGGCGCGACCTTGATCGCAACGACGGCCTCGATCTGGCAGAACGCGCGCCAAAACGAGCGGCCGAGTGGTCGACCGCCGACCGCGGGCTGCAGGTAGAAGCCGATGAGTGGGATCGTGTTCCCGACGGCGCTGCAGTGCGCGATCAGCTCCTCGTCGGTCGCTTCGGGCAGCGCGGCGAGGCTGATGAGGCCGGCGTCATACCCGAGGTCGCGCGCGAGAGCGGCCTCCGCCGCCGCCTGACGCGTTGGGCCGCAGAGCCCGGCAATGCGAACCGCGTCGGGGTTTCGCTCCTTCATCTCCTCGGCCGCAAGCTCGAGGACCGGCCGAAGGAGCGCGTGTCGCGGCTCGCGGATCTCGAACTGCGTCGTGTGCACGCCCACCGCGAGGCCGCCGGCGCCGGCGGCGAGGTAGTAGCGGGTGAGAGCCCGTTGGCGTCGCTCGTCGAGGCGGCGTTGCGCCGACAAGGCGAGGGCGTGGGCTGGGATTGCCGTTCCCCGCCGTAGCGTCTCGCGAGCCGACGTGCGCATCGTCACTAGAACCGCCCTCCGCGTTCCGCGAAGTGGGTCGGTTTTCCCAGAGTCCGTCCGCCGAGCTGGACCCACTCCGCAATCCAATCCAACATCCGATCGACGTCGACGCTCGGGCTGCCGAGCCGCCGCACTGCCTTGTCGCAGTTCGCGAGCAGCGCCGTGTCGCTCTCGAGTCCGACGAAGCGCAGCGGCTTTCCCATCCGATCGGCAAGCCACTCCGCTGCGTAGCGCACGGAGACGGGCTCCGGACCCGTGATGTTCAGAACCTCGGCCGGCGATGCGGCGAGAGGGATCGCGCGCAGCATCATGTCGCAGGCGTCTCCTTGCCAGATGACGTTGACGTAGGGCATCGAGACGTCGATCGGGCGCCCCTCCCAGACCGCCGCGGCGATGTCGACGAGGACCCCGTAGCGGAGCTCGACCGCGTAGTTCAGTCGGGCGATGACCGTGGCGACGCGATGCGCGACGCTGAAGTGCCCAAACACGCGTTCCCGCCCAAGACACGACTGCGCGTACTCGCCAACCGGCGCGAGGCAATCGGTCTCGCGCGCTCCTCCCGAATCCGGCGAGACGAACGGGTACACGTTCCCGGTCGAGAACACGAGGATCCGGCTCTTCGCGAACCGGCTCGCGACCAGGCCGGGGACGTAGGCGTTGATCGCCCACGTCAGCGTCTCGCCTCCCGTCGAACCGAACTTTCGCCCGGCCATGAACACGACGTTCGGTACGTCCGGAAGCCGATCGACGGCCGCCCGATCGGTCAGATCGCAGTGGAGGGTCTCGATCCCTTCGTTCTCCAGAGATCGCGCCACCTCTGGGTCGGAGAAGCGCGAGACGCCGATGACAGGGGAGCGAACCCCGGCTTCGTTCATCGCCCGCTTCGCCATGCGTCCGAGCGTGTGCCCCATCTTCCCGCCGATGCCGAGAACGAGAACGCCGCCGGACAATTCCTCCGCCTGCTCGACCAGTGCCGGAGTTGGGCGGCTCAGGAACTCGTCGAGCTCGCGCTCGCTCGTGAAGCCCTTCGGCCAGTTCGCCTTCATGCGCGTTTCCCTCCGTCGGTTGCGATTCCCTGTGCGAGAAGCTCAGCGTAAAAGTCCACGAACTCCTTCATCGTCTTCGGAGACTCAAACGAGAAGCCCGTGAGGATCCTCATCGTGTGGCGATTCGAGAAGTACACGACCGTGATCGCCTGGAGCGCGTACACGAGACGAGCGACATCGACATCCTCGCGGACCATGCCTCGTGCCTTGGCGTCTTCGAGGATGCTGCGCAGCTTGGCCCACCCCGGCCCGCGCGCCGCCCGAGCCGTTGCGGGGTCCAGGTGTTCCGCGCCGTTTAGGTTCTCCCACGATACCAGTCTCGCGAACGACGGATGCTCGCAGTTGAACGCGAACAAGTCGGACAGAATTCCACGTAGGAGATCGACGACCGTGTCCGCCTCGGCCAGGGCATGGAACGCCTCGCGCTGCGACAGCTCGGCGTAGCGCGAGTTGAGCACCGTGCGGTAGAGATCCTGTTTCGTGCCGAAGTAACGGATGACGAGTGCCTTGCTGCAGCCTGCGTCTTCCGCGATGCGGTCGAGGGTCGCCCCGCTGTACCCGAGCTCGGCAAACGCCGACGCCGCGGCGTCGAAGATTCGCCGCCGCGTCTCCTCCTTGTTGCGCGTCCGCACCTCACGATCCGTGGCTCTCATAAGTAACCAAACGGTCACTTGTCAGTATACGGATCGCCGCGCGCTGGTCAACGGGCAGGTGCGCGTACCGCAACCGACGGCCGAGAAGCAAGAGACGGGCGCAGCCCCCAGACTCGACGAGCGGTCGTGAAGCTTCTCTGGATGGAACGTCCACGGCACGGGAAGGTTCGTTCGTATCGTATGTGTGCGAATTTCCGCAACCTGCCGGACAGGCAAAGGTAAGAGGAAACAGGGGACGTGTGTGCCGGAGACTGGAACTCATAAGGGACGGCGGCGGAGTCCCTCTTGACAAGCGAGACGATCATACATATAAAGGATACTACGGAGTGTGCTCGCGCTGAGAAAGGCAAACTCCCCGCGAGGGGAGGGCGCAAAACCACGGGCCTCTATGAGGCAGCCGGCTGCCAGCGTGGTGGAGGCTGCCATGGAAGGGGCTTGACGGGGCGAGACCACCGACTTCCCTGCCGCATGGCCGGCAGTCTAGCTTCAGAGCCCTAGGGCCAGTTCCCATGATTGCCTCCGCTGTGTGGTCCCACGCCCAAGGCGTGGCAGGGAGGTGGCTCATGGCGGCGTCGGTGCTGTCTGGCTGGAGGCGTGGCGGCCCAGGATGGATGTTGCTTCTCTCCCTGGGCGTGTGCCTGATTGGATGTCTTTCCGCAGGGGCGAAAGACGTTTTCCCGGACTGCAGTTGGACATGCTCGGCGAAAGAGGTGTCAGTCCTGCAGTCGTGGTTCGTGCCCGTTCAAGGTGGCGTTCCCGTATGCTGCTGCAATGAGGGTGAGCCGATCGAAGCTCGGTTGACGATCCGACTCAAGAACCACACAAGCAGCGGCCGTGTGGACGTGGCGCTCGTCGCCACTCCCATCATCAACGGTGTCACCCAGCCGAGGACCACGACATGCACGGGGAACCTACCGGCGCAGTCGACTATCGATGTTGTTCTCGGGACGTACTCCATTCTGTGCGGGCAGACCGCAGTGCTTCAAGACGCGATCGTAAGCTGGGATACGGGCCGGAGCACGAACTGCACGGATCTGAACTGCTCGGCGCGCTCGGCTAAGTGTTACGGCCCGGAGTTGCTTGAAGTGGCTCCCACGCTGAATGCACAGGCTGCTATGAGTTCGATAGATCCTTGCTCGGGGCAGGTTACCCTCCTGTGTACGGCTGCCGGAGGTCTCGGCGGCTACAGCTACGTGTGGCACAACCTCCCCGCAGGGATGACGGCGTTTGGGGACACTGCGACGGGCACACTCCCCCCTGGCACATATGGCCAATCGCCTGCCCAGGTGTATGTCACCGTGAACGACGCTGGCGACTGTGTTGTGGATACAAACAAGATCGCTCCGTTTACGATCCTCGATTGCAGGGCGGACCTCTCGATCGCGAAGAGCGACGATCCAGACCCAGTCGGCGCCCCTCTTCAGCTACTCAAGTACACCATCACGGTCACAAACAGCGGCACATGGCCCGCCCTGAACGTGCATGTCGTCGACACGCTTCCTGGATCGGTCACGTACAACTCCTCCTCGTGCGGGTCTTGCTCCGGCGGATGCTCCTACTCAGGGGGCCAGGTCCAGTGCACGATCGGAACGCTGGATGTCGGGGCCTCTGCGTCGATCGACATCTTCGTTCTGACGCAGTGCCCGATCGGGTGCTCCGAGATGATTGAGAACTCGGCGACGGTGACAGCGACCAACGCGACCGCGAAAACAATCACAGTCACGACGACAGTTCGCGACGTAGCTCCGCCACTACTGCCGGCGCTGCCGGCGGGCGGAGATCTGGGGTGCAACCCGACGCCGCCGAGTTGCGCGAGCGGGTTGAAGGCCACGGACGCCTGCGACGGCGAGATTGCAGTGGTCTGCACGGCCGGCGCGGTGACCGCGAACGGCTGTCTGCGGAGCCAGACGTTCACGTACTCGGCGACGGACACATGCGGGAACACGTCGTCCGCGAACGTGACGTACACGTGGAAGGC
>JBFYRA010000159.1:0-3082 GCA_041302485.1 Candidatus Bipolaricaulota bacterium | reverse complement strand
GCCGGCTTCGCCGGGAAGCCCTCGACCTCAAACGTCTGGCCCTCTTTCCACAACGGACAGACCTCCATCATGACAGGGAAGCCTGCTTTGTTCACGTATCGATCCACGAGATCCTTGTAGACCACGCGCTTCACCACCGTAATCCGCACTTTCGCCATGGAGCGCTCCTTGCCGGGCATGCAGCCAACGCCGCGACGATCAGCGAGTATAGATGTCCGGATTCGTCGAGACCACGGCGATTGGGCCGGGCTTGCCTCGCTCGGCGCTCGCCGTGCTAGGATGGGCTCCAGGAGGTGAGTGGTGTGAGGGAGTTCTCTTTCACGATCGGTAACTGCCCGGGCGCACTCGTTGAGATCGCGGAAGCGCTCGCGGCGGAGCACGTCAATGTCGACGGGATCGCCGGCCTGACGGTTCTCGAAGAGGGTGTCATCGGGATCGTCCCCGAGGATCCCGGGAAGGCTCGCAAGATCCTGCGCGAGAAAGGCGTTGACTTTGAGGAGCGGGAAGCTCTCGCCCTCAATCTTCCCCACGATCCCGGCGAGTTGGCGACCATCCTTGGGCGGCTGTCGTCAGAGGGGATCAACGTGCTGTCTCTCTACGCGTCGTTCGGCAAGCACCAAATCGTGTTCACGGTCGACGACATTCCCCGCGCCAAGGCGCTGTTTCGCATTCCGTGAGCACTTCGCGGCCGAAGCGATTCGGCCGCGGGCCCTGTCCTGAGGAGGAACTCCATGCTCTGGATTACCCGCTCGCACGTCCACGTAGACCGCGTGGCCTGCCCCTGGCTCATCCGTCGCTTCATCGACAGCGATGCCGAATTCCTGTTCGTTGCGTCGAGTGAAGTGGCGGCGATCGCCGCGGCGGCGGAGGCCATTCCATTTGACACTCCGGGGGCCGAGCTCGGACACAGGGACGGCGCCTGCTCTTTCGATGCGATCGTGGCCAAGTATGGCCTGAAGGACAAGGCTCTCCTGCGCCTGGCCAGGATCGTCAACGCGGCAGACACGGACAGGTTCAGAGACGACCCGCTCGCTGCCGGTCTGGAAGCGATCGCCGCCGGGTACAGTCTGCGCTTCCCCGACGACCTCGAGAACATCGAGCGGCAGTTCGAGGTCTACGATGCTCTCTACGCCTGGTGCCGACTCGATGTCGCCACGCATGACGCAGGCTAGGGGCAGGCTGCGCGGCGCGCTCGGGCGCGCCATGGCGTTCCTGGGGCTTCGTCGCAGCATCGTCGGCCTCCTTGGAATGGTCGTCCTCGTCGGGCTCGGCGAGCACATGGCCGAGCAGTTCCTGCCCCTGTACTTGATCGCGCTCGGCGGCGGCTTCCTCTCTGTCGGCGCGCTCAACGCCATGGACAACCTCCTGGGAGCCCTGTATTCGTTTCC
Source organism: Candidatus Bipolaricaulota bacterium (assembly GCA_041302485.1). Classification (GTDB taxonomy): domain Bacteria; phylum Bipolaricaulota; class Bipolaricaulia; order UBA7950; family UBA9294; genus CAIOGO01. The sequence continues at coordinate 1,694 of JBFYRA010000159.1, read as the reverse complement.
AGGCGGCTACCTGGCCGACCGAATCGGCACGAAGCGCTCGCTGTGCGCGTTCAACCTCCTGTCGATGGTCGGCTTCATCCTCGTCATCCTCATTCCGTCGTGGGTCGCCGTGATCGGTGGGGCCGTTCTCTTCTTGTCGTGGACGGCCATCTCGCTGCCAGCCACGATGGGACTCGTCGCGCGCGTCTTGCCGAAGGACAAGCGGACGATGGGCGTGTCGATGCACTCGCTGGTTCGGCGGATCCCGATGGCCCTCGGGCCGATTCTGGGAGGGACGTTGATCGGCGCGTTCGGCGTCGAGACCGGCGTGCGCGCCGCGTTCGGTGTCGCGCTCGTCCTGGCGGCAGTCTCGCTCGTCCTTCAGCAAGTCCTCATCGAGCCGGATCCGCCGCGCGCCGAACGCACGGCTCGAGCCGAGCTTCGACCGTGGCGCCTCTGGCGCGAGATGTGCCCAGAGCTCAAGCAGTTGCTTGTCGCCGACATCCTCATTCGATTCTGCGAGCAGATCCCGTATGCGTTCGTCGTCTTGTGGGCCGTGGGTACCGCAACCTCACCGGGGCCGGTGACGGCGCTTCAGTTCGGCATCCTGCGAACGATCGAGATGGCGACGGCCGTCTTGATCTACATTCCTGTTGCTGCGTTCGCCGATCGGGGCCGAAAGAAGCCGTTCGTCCTGATGACGTTTGCGTTCTTTGCCGCCTTTCCGCTTGTTCTGTTGTTCTCTCACTCCTTCGCGATTCTCGCGCTCGCCTTCGTGCTGCGCGGACTGAAGGAGTTCGGCGAGCCGACACGGAAGGCGTTAATCATGGACCTTGCGCCGGAGGATCGGAAGGCCGGGATGTTCGGACTCTACTACCTTGTGCGCGACACGATCGTCTCCCTGGCCGCGCTGGGCGGCGCCTTCCTGTGGTCGGTGCGGCCCGAGATCAACCTACTGACCGCGTTCGGATTCGGCATCCTCGGCACGCTCTGGTTTGCGCTGCGCGGGCGGGATCTGGGCTGCTCGCCAGCTGGTCGCTGATCTCCAGTCCGTCCTTCTGGATCAGCGGTCACGCGCGATTCGCGACAAGGCCGCACGGAATGCGTTCATCGTGATGGCGCATGCTGTGGGCGCGTTGTTGATCGCCTACGGGCGCTTCCTTGGCGCTGCGGTTCCGGCGATCGCGCTCAGCGCGGTCACCGCGCTCGCCGCTGTGACATGCACCGTCTGCGATTGCTGCTTGCGCCGCTCGCCATGAGGCAGGGCTAGTCGGCCTCCGCTTTCCACTCGATCCGTCCATCGACGATCGTCATTTCGACGCGCACGGCTGCGAGACGGTCGACGGGTGTCGCGAGCGGATTGGCTGAGAGGACTACGAGATCCGCGAGCTTCCCCGGCTCTACGGTTCCGAGTTCGTCTTCGACGTGAAGAGCGTACGCCGCCTCCGCCGTCATCATCCGAAGCGCTTGCCAGACGGAGACAGACTGGCTGGCGGAGAGAGGCTTGCACGGCTCCCACGAGGCGTAGGCCGGACTGGCGTTGACCGGCGAAACGAGGTTGGCCAGGCGGAAGAGAGGGCTGAGGCTGCCGGGGTCTCCCCACGGCCAGTCGCTGCCCGCGGCGATCGCGTGGACGGCGCTTGCGAGATCGCCGACGCGACGGATGACTCCGGCATACGCAAGCGGGAGCATGTCGTCGTAGGCATCGACGAAGC
>JBFYRA010000155.1:0-17311 GCA_041302485.1 Candidatus Bipolaricaulota bacterium | reverse complement strand
ACCGAAGCTCCATCGGTGGGCTGACCCCCTGCTCCTGGTGCAGCTTCTCGCGCTGGCAGCCATGATCTTCGCGATCGCGCAACCGCAACGCCGCGCTGAGCAGTCGGCGTTGCGAGGCCTCGTCCTGATTCTCGACGAGTCGGCCAGCATGCGCACGGAAGACGTGCCCGGGGTCTCACGCTACGCTCGCGCGGTCGAGCGCGCGCGAATCCTCTTGTCCGAGAACCCCGCTTCGCGACTTGCCTTGATTCAGTTCTCCAGCCGCTCGCACGTCGTGGTCCCGCCGACCGACGACCGTGCGGCCATCGAGAGCGCACTAGACGGGATCGAGCCTTCCTGGCGCGGAGATGGCGACGAGTCGGATCTCCTGAACCTCGTGAGCGCCATCGGCGGACTTGACAGCTACGACCGCCTCGTCTTGCTGACCGACCGGACGCCGGAGGATCTCCCCCCCTCCATCTCCACCGAGAGGTTTGACGGCGGTACGAATATCGGAATCACTGCGTTCACGGTGCGCGAGAACCCGTCCGGGCCCGGAGTCAGCGCATTCCTCGAGCTGCGCAACGAAACGGCCGAGGCTGTTGAACCTCGACTCACGCTGCGCGACGAGACGACGTCCGTGACAGTCACCCTCGCAGTCGGGCCGGAAGCGACCGAGCAGTATGTATCGCCGTTCTCGACATCGCGCGGATCCCGTTTCACCGCAACACTCTTCGTTGAGGACGACTACGCAGCAGACAACGTGCGCTACTTCAGCCTCGACCGGCCCTCCGGACTCAGTGTCCGCTGGATCGGCGACGAGAACCTGTACCTCCGCGCGGCCTTGGAAAGCGTCGTCGAGACGAGAAACGCGGAGCCGAGCGGCGACGCGGATCTGACCGTCGTCGTCGGCCGCACCCTCGACGAGCTGCCTTCCGGAAACGTGCTCCTCCTCGCGTCCGATGTGCCCGCACTGTACCGGTTCATGGTCGCAAGCCGCACGACCGGCGGGATGGCCGAAGCCGACGACCCCGCGCACCCGCTGCTCGCCGGGGTGGAGGCCCAAGGAATCTACGTGGAGACTCTGCCCGAGACGGTGTTCCTCGTCGACGCGGTCTCTATCCTCCGCGTCGGTGACGTGCCTCTCCTCTCGCTGATCGAAGACCACGGCCGCCTCGTGTTCGTGTTCTCCACCGATCTCCGAGGCACGAACCTGCCGATCACGGTCGACTTCCCTATCCTGATCCGCAACTTGCTCTCGACCGTCACGCGCGTGCCGGGGCCGCTCGTCCACGAGTGGCGGGCGGTGGGCGAGCCGCTGGATCTCGCCAGCTCCGGCGCCGTTCGCAGCATTCGCACCCCGGGCGGCGAGACGATCACCCCCGAGTCCGGTCGGACCCTCTTCATCGCCGACGAGCCCGGGTTCTACGAAGTGCAGGCCGCGCGCGAGACGCGGGCAATCGCCGTCAACGTACCGCCAGGGGAGAGCGCTCGTTCGCTCCTCCCGGTCGACCCTGTGCGGCCCGCCGCCGCCACTCCTTCTTCCTCGCAGGAGGTCATGCGCCGACTGTGGCCCCTGTTCGCATGGATCGCTCTTCTCCTCCTTGCGATCGAGGCCGGCCTCTACCTGCGATTCGACGTCTCAAGGAGGATTGGATGATTCGCTTCCTGTCTCCCTTCGTCCTCCTCGGCATCCCCGCCCTCGCCGCAATCGCCTGGATCGGTCTTCGCCGGTATCGCACGTCGCTGACGCTCCGATGGATCGCGGCAGCGGCGCTCCTCGTCGCGCTGTCCGAGCCTGTGATCTCTGTGCGTGCACCGAAGGATGTCGCCGTGTTCCTCGTGGACCGCTCGGCCAGCGTCCGACGGACCGTCAACGATCTCGATGTTCAGGATCAGATGCAGGCGATCATCGACGAGCATCGAGACTGGGAGTTCGGAGTGGTCGCATTCGGCGCTCACGCCGCGATCGCCACGCCCGTTGGAGATCCGTTCCGCGGCCTCCCGACCACGCTCGCCGACACGATCGGCTCGCGCTTCGACAAGGCGGTCGACCTCGGCCTTGCGATGTTCCCGGCCGACGCCTCGAAGCGACTGATCCTCTTGAGCGACGGCCGCCTCCTCGGCACGGAGATCGCTGCGATCGCCAGCGCCCAACTTGCCGGCGTCCCGATCTCGATCCTTCCGGTCGGCTCCACCGCGACCAACGATGTCCGCATGACGTCGCTGCGCGCCCCAGCGGAGGCGTCGGTCGGACAGCCGTTCTCGCTGGACGTTGGGCTCGCGACGCAGGAGCCGGGGCCGGCCACCGTGGCCGTCTACCGGAACGATCAGCTGACATACTATGGGGACCTGGAGATCGCAGGCGGCTCGCGCAATCTCGCGTTCGCCGCGACGCTCTCAGATCTCGGAGCCGCCGAGTACACGGCGGTCGCCAAGCGCGACCGAGATGCGTTCCCCGAGAACGATGCCCAGTCTGCGCTGGTGCAGGTCACAGACCGCGCCCGCGTCCTCGTCCTCGACCCGCGCGGCGACTCGGCCGTCCCTCGCCTCCTCGACTCGCTGGCCATCCCGTTCGACCTCGCGGCGAAGATGCCTCGGATCACGGCGCTCGCCCAGTACGACCAGCTCATTCTCGCCGGAGTCCCGCTCGACGACCTCACCGCGTCCGACGCGACCGCCATCGAACTCTACGTCACGAACCTCGGCGGCGGGCTCCTCGTGATCCAGGGGCAGGACGAGGTTCGTGGACTCACCAGTTCACCCATCGACGAGCTCCTGCCGGTGACGTTTACGGTTCCAGAGACGGAGCGGGATCCGAGCCTGGCGATGGTGTACATCCTCGACCGCTCGGGGAGCATGAGCGAACTCGTCGACGCGCGAGCGAAGATCCGAATCCTGCGGGAGGCAACCGCCGCGAGTGTGTTCGTGTTGCCTCCGGACACTCTCGTCGGCGTCATCGGCTTCGCCGACACGACGTCGTGGCTCTTTCCCCTCGCTCCGGTCGGCAACGCGGAAGCCGTCTATCAGACGCTCCAGGGGCTGCGCGCGGGCGGCGGCACGGACCTCTTCTACCCCGTGCGCGCTGCCGTCGATGCCCTCGTCGGCACGACCGCGCGCGTGAAACACATCCTGCTCGTTTCCGACGGCAAGACCGTCGCCGATGCGCGCGACTACCCCGGGCTGATTCTCGACATCACAAGACACGAGGACCTCACGGTGTCAGCAATCGCCCTCGGCGACGAGCCGAATCTCGACCTCCTCGGGTGGCTCGTCGAGGCCGGTCGCGGCGAGTTGTACGAAGTCGCCGACTTCCGCGCGCTGCCGCAGGTCGTTGTCGACATCACCCAGCGACTCGGACGAAGCCGCTTCGTTGCAGGCGACGTGGCGGTCGCGGGCTCCTTGCTTGGCGAGACGCTCGGGGCCGTTCCGCTGCTCTCGGGGTACCTCTTGACGTACGCGCGCGACTCGGCGACCCCTCTGCTTGCCGCGGCCGCCGACCCCGTCGCAGCGACCTGGCGCAAGGGGCTCGGCTCCGTGACCGTGCTGAATGTCGACCTGAGCGGACGCTGGACCCAACGTTGGCTCGAGTGGCCGCAGCTCAGCGAGCTGTTTGGCCGCCTTCTGGCCACGACCGCGCCGACCGTCCCTACGACAACCGGACTCCTACCCACGGTCATCGTCGGACAGGACGAGGCCACCCTGCTGGTCGAGGCGCGAACGCCCGCTGGCGGTTTCGCCAATTTCCTCGACCTCGAGGCGACACTGCTCCCCGAGGAGACTGCGCTCGCGCTCACCCAGGTTGCGCCGGGCGTATACCGCGCTCGCTTCCCAATCCCCGAGGTTGGCGGACACGCGATCGCCCTCTCTGACTCCCCCAGCGGACACTCGGCGCGGCTTTCCTTCTCCGTCTCGTACGCGGGCGAGTTCGCCGCCTCCGGGCGCGACGACGAGACCCTGCGATCCATCGCCGCAGCGACTGGCGGAGCGCTCTTGCCCGACGAATCGATCGAGAAGGCCGTGCGAGAGGTTCCCGCCGCAGCGGGAAGGCCCCTGCACTGGGTGTTCGTCGGCCTCGCCATTTTCCTGTTCATCGCTGACGTGGCGCTGCGGAAGTCGCGATTCCGCCGGATGACGCTCCCCTACGCGGAGGAACGGGCGCGCAAACCCTGATTGGGTGCGGATCGCGTCCGCATCGCGCATTGAATGCGGAAACGTGCGTCCCTATAATCCCGACCGTCGCTGCGGGGAGTGGCGCAGCCTGGTAGCGCGCCTGCTTTGGGAGCAGGAAGCCGCTGGTTCAAATCCAGTCTCCCCGACCAACGGACAGGGAGGTGAAACGAGTGTCTGAGTCAGCCGCACGGTTGTCACTGTACCGGCGTTGGCGGCCACAGCGCTTCGGCGACGTCGTCGGACAGGACGACATCGTCCGCACGCTTCGCAACGCCGTCACCTCCTCCGACGTCGCTCACGCCTACCTCTTCTCCGGCGAACGAGGCATCGGAAAGACGTCGGTCGCCCGAATCCTGTCCCGCGCCGCCAACTGCCTCCAAGCCCACGACGGCGAGCCGTGCAACGAATGCGCGAGCTGCCTGACGATCACCGCCGGCCGATCGCTTGACATCGCCGAGATCGACGGCGCCTCGAATCGCGGCATCGACCACATCCGCAAGCTCCGCGAAGAGGTCAATTTCGCGCCGAGCGACCTCCGCCTGAAGGTCTATATCATCGACGAAGTGCACATGCTGACAAGCGAGGCGTTCAACGCGCTCCTCAAGACCCTCGAGGAGCCGCCCGCCCACGCGATGTTCATCCTCGCGACCACTGAGCCGCACAAGCTTCCTCGGACCATCGTGTCGAGGTGTCAGGCGTTCGAGTTCCGGCGGCTCTCCGTCGATGCCATCGCGACCCAGCTCCGCCTCATTGCGCGTGCCGAGGCCACCGATCTCAGCGATGAGGCCGCGATCCTCCTCGCGCGCCGAGCGAACGGCGGCCTGCGCGACGCCGTCGTCATGCTCGAACAGGCCGCGACGTACGGTCGTGCCGCGATCACCGAGGCCACCGTCCTCGACATGCTCGGGCTCGCGCCGCAGGAGACGCAGCTCCGCTTCGTGGAAGCACTTGAGCGCGGCGACCGGAACGCCGTGCTCAACGTCATCCAGGAGCTCAGCGAACGCGGGAAGGATCTCGAGATCTTCCTGGGCGACGTCGTTCTTCTCCTCCGCGAACGCATTGCTGGCGACGCCGCCACGGCCGAGCGCGACGTCACGCTTGCGCGCGGCTTGCTCGCCGTGAAGGCCGACCTCTATCGCGCCCTTGACCGGCAGATCCGCCTGGAGATCGGCGCTCTCGCCCTTGCGGCATCGCTCGTCCACCGCACCCCGCAGAACTCGACGACCGCACGAGCGCCAAGCCCGTCGACGGTGCGGGCCCGCCCGGCAGCCGAGAAGACGACCGACGCGAACCGTCCTGCCCTTCGCAAGAGTCCGCCGGATGACGCACCCGTGCCGACAACTCGCGTCAAGAGCACGTTGCCGCCGCAGCTGGCTGATGCGTGGGCAGCGCTCCTGCGCGAGGTTGAGCGCGACCGCATCGCGGTCGCCGCCTACCTCACCGAGGCAGAGCCCGCGGCCGACGGCACGCTGCTCGTCCTCTCTTTCCACCCCGAGCACACCTTCCACAAGGAGAGCCTCGAGAAGAACGAGAACATGCAGTACGTCGCCGGAGCTGTTCGCAGGCACTTCGGCGACGGGTGGCGCTTCGACGTCCGACTCGACCAGGGCGTCGAGCGAAAGGCCCTGCCGCGGGAGCTGCTGCTGGAAAAGGCACGTCTTGTCTGCCAGGTCTTCGACGGCCGCATCGTCAAGGAGGCATCATGAAGGGAATCGGGAACCTCGCCGGGTTGATGAAGCAGGCCAAGAAACTGCAAGAGGACCTGGAGCGCGCTCAGGCCGAGATCGCCGACCTGCGAGTCACGGCCAGCTCAGGCGGCGGCATGGTCACCGCCACCGTCAGCGGCAAGGGAGACCTTGTCGGCCTCTCCCTCGAGCGGGAGGTCGTCGATCCCTCGGACGTGGACATGCTGACCGACCTGGTCGTAGCGGCCGTTCAAGAGGCCCAGCGCAAGGCGCAGCTGGCGGCACAGGAGCGACTCGGGCCCCTCGCTCAGGGACTCGGCGGGCTGCCGGGCATGTAGAGCGGAAACCGGGATCTCTTGCGCGCCCGCGCCCTCTCTCGTATAGTCGCAGAAGCCGACACCGGCGGGGGTGACTGTGCTGCAACAGACAAAGCAGCTTCTCGATCTTCAGCAGGCCGACGCCAAGATCCACGAACTGGTCGCCCACCTCGAGAGGCAGGCTGCCCATCGTCGCCAGCTGGAGGCACGGATTGCCCAGGAGCGCGCGGCCGTCGCCACGCTTCGGGACTCGCTTCAGAAACTCGAGCTTGACAGCCGCGCGCGCAATCTTGAGGTCGACGAGCTGGACATGCGCATCCGGGCGTACCAGGAACGCCTCGACAAGGGGATCATCAGCTTCAAGGAGATGGAGGACCTCCGCGTGAAGATCGCCAGCGAGAAGATGCGCATGGGCCGCCTTGAGGACGAGGCCCTCGGCTTGATGTCCGCCATCGAGGCCGCGCGCGGCGACCTCGCCAAGGCGGACGAGGAACTCGCGCCTCGCGTCGGGCACCTCCAGGCTCAGGTCGCCGTGATCGCGCGCGAAATCGAAGAGGCGGAGGCGGGCCAACTCGCGACTCTGCGCGCCGAGCGCGCCGCCGTCGCGGCCGCGATGCCGCCGTACGCGCTGGCGCAATACGAGGGACTCCGGGCAACGTTCCCAAACCCCGTCGCCGCGGTCGACCACGGGACCTGCGGCGGCTGCAAGATCCGAGTCAGCGCGAACACGGTGGAGCGCGTGCGGGCGAGCAGGGAGATCGTCACGTGCGAACACTGCTCCCGCATTCTGTTCTCGCTCTAGCCGCCCTCCTCGTCGTCTGCCTCGCGGCCGGCGCCGTCAGCGTTCCATCGCCGATCGGGAAGCTCTCCGACTACGGCGCGGTGTTCGACCGGCACGACCGGGAAGAAGTCAACCGTGCGATCGCTGACATCGCGTCGCTCCTGCACATCGATGTCTATCTCCTCTTGAGCTGGGAGAGTCCGTACCCGACCGTCGAGCCGTTCGCCGCCGCGGTCTTCGCGGCGTGGAACCTCGCCTCGAAGCCCACGATCCTCGCCGTGTTCCTGCGATCCGGCAGCGACTGGGCCGCGAGCGTTGTCGTGAGTCCGACGGTCGCAGCGCAGCTCGGGGCGATCGACAAGCGACTCGAGGAACGGATGGCCGACCTTGTCGCCCATCGTCGCGTCGAGGAAGCCGTCCGAGCGATGTTCGGCGAGCTCAGGGGCCTACCCGCGGCGCAGCGCGCGATCGAGGCCGAGGCCCGAGCCCGCACCACGGGCGCCCCAACCCGCGGCGCTCCGATCGCGGTCCTCGTCGCAGCGGTCGTCGGCGCCGTTGCCGTTCTGGCACTGCTCATCCGCTGGCGCGTGTGCCCTCGCTGCGCCGGCCTCCTGCGGCGCGAGCGCACACGCTTCGGGACGCTCCGTACTGCAAACCGCGTATACTCCTGTCGTCGGTGCGGATACCGACGCGGACGCTAGAGAGAGGGTCAGAGAGACGCCGGTCGGCAGCGTGCTGTCGGCTGGAGGAAAGTCCGGACTCCGCAGGGCAGGCCACTGAGGAAATCTCAGCGGGGGCGACCCTCGGGACAGTGCAACAGAGAGCAGACCGCCGATGGCCCGGAACTCCGGGCTCAGGCAAGGGTGAAACGGTGGTGTAAGAGACCACCAGCGGCGCGGGCGACCGCGTCGGCTCGGCAAACCCTGGTCGGAGCAAGGCCAAGTAAGAAGGCGCTTGAGGACGGCCCGTCCAAGCCTTCGGGTAGGCCGCAGAGATGAATGTCTCTCCGCGACAGAATCCGGCTTATCGACCCTCTCTGTCCGCTCTCGGCAGCCGGCGCCTCGGCGCCGGCCCCGGGCCGTCGCAATCCTGACACAACCCCGCTTGTCGCTGCCGCACCCGGTTCGTATACTCGCGACGCGTCATGAGGAGGAGAGAGCGACGATGTTCAGCGGTCTGATGTTTGACCCGGTCTGGGTCATCGTACTGCCGGCGATGGCGCTCGCCATCTACGCGCAGTGGAAAGTCCAGTCGACGTACAGCCGCTACTCGAACGTCGAGGTGATGCGACACCTGTCGGCGGAGGACGCGGCGCGGCGCATCCTCAACGCCGAGTACGTCGAGGGAGTCACGATCGAAGGGATCGATCGACGCCTCGGAGACCACTATGACCCGCGCAAGAAGGTTCTGCGCCTTTCCGCGCCGGGGTCGCACTCCGTCGCCGCGATCGGAGTCGCCGCGCACGAGGCCGGCCACGCGATGCAGCATGCGAAGAACTACCGCCCGCTTGCGCTTCGCTCGAGCCTCGTCCCTGTGGCCAACATCGGCTCGCAGCTCGCCTTTCCGCTGTTCTTGGTCGGCCTTTTCACCCAGGTGTCTCCGCTCATCACGGCCGGCATCATCCTGTTCTCCGTCGCCGTGTTGTTCACCCTTGTCACGCTACCGGTCGAGTACGACGCCAGTCGCCGCGCCGTTCGGGCGCTCGAGCAATCCGGCATAGTGACCACCGAGGAACTGGGCGCCGTCAAACAGGTTCTCTCCGCGGCCGCGCTCACCTACGTCGCTGCGGCGGCCGTGGCTGCCCTACAGCTGGTCGCGCTCGTGCTGTCGGCCAATCGGCGCCGATGAAACTCGCGCCCTCGCTCCTCGCCGCCGACTTTGCGTGCCTGCTCGACGAGGCCCTCTCCGTTGCGCCGCTGGCGGCTCGCCTCCACTGGGACGTCATGGACGGCCACTTCGTTCCGAACCTCACGTTCGGCCCTCCCATCGTCAACGCGCTGCGACGGCGCCTGGATCTCCCGTTTGAGATCCACCTAATGATCGACCATCCGGCAGAGTACGCAAGGCAGTTCGACGTTCGCCCGAGCGACACGATCATCTTCCACGTCGAGGCCGCGGACACCGTAGAGCAGACGATCAAAGCCATCCGGCAGACCGGCGCCGCCGTCGGCGTCTCTCTGCGCCCGAAGACTCCGCTCGAGCGGATCCGCCCCGTCCTCGCCGACATATCGACCGTCCTCGTGATGAGCGTCGAGCCGGGGTTCGGCGGTCAAGCGTTCCTCCCGCAGGCGCTGGATCGCATTCGCTCCCTCGCGCCGGAGGCGGGGTCCCGCGGGTTCGAGATTGCGGTCGACGGCGGCATCCACGCCGGCAATGTCGGCGATGTCGTGCACGCCGGCGCCGACATCGTTGTCGCCGGCTCTTCGATCTTCTCCGCCTCCGACCGCATTGCCGCAATGCAGGACCTGCTGGAGGCCGCCCGGTGAACGCCGACGCCTTCCTTCGGCTCGCGTTCGACCTCGCCGAAGCCGGAGAGGGGGATACGTCTCCGAACCCGCTCGTCGGAGCCGTCGTCGTCCGGGACGGCGAGATCGTAGGGCGCGGCGCGCACCGCACGTTCGGGGGACCTCACGCCGAAGTCCTTGCGCTCGACGAGGCCGGCGATCGCGCCCGCGGTGCCACGCTGTACGTTACGCTGGAGCCGTGCGCCCATCATGGCAAGACGCCGCCCTGCACAGCGCGCATCCTCGAGTCGGGAGTCGCCCGCGTCGTCGCCGCAACGGAGGACCCGAACTCGCTCGTCTCCGGCCGCGGGATCGCCGCGTTGCGTGCCGCCGGACTCGACGTCGAGGTCGGTCGCATGCGCGATGTCGCGCTCCGCCAGAACGAGATCTTCTTCACGTTGATCCGGACCGGACGCCCGTTCGTTCACCTCAAGCTCGCGACAAGCCTGGACGGCCGCATCGCCACTCGGACGGGCGACGCGCGCTGGATCACCGGCGAGGAAGCGCGCGTCTACGCCCATCGCCTGCGGCGCCGCAACGCCGCCGTACTCGTCGGCATCGGCACCGTCCTGGCCGACGACCCGGAACTCACCGTGCGCCACGTCGTCGGTCGCCAACCGATCCCCGTCGTACTCGACGCCGAAGGTCGGATCCCGGTCGGAGCGCGGCTCACTGCCGGAGGACGAAGCCCCATCGTCGCAGTTCGCCAGATCGCCTCGGCCCGCAAGGCGGAACTCGAGGCGGCAGGCTGTCGCGTCTGGGAACTGCCCGCCAGCGACGGTCGCATCGACCTGGCCCAGCTTCTTGCCCGCCTCGGGCAAGAAGCAATCGATTCCGTCCTGATCGAAGGAGGCGGGGAGACGGCCGCCTCCTTCCTCGAGGCTGACCTCGTCGACAGAGTGACCTTCCTCGTCGCCCCGCTCTTGATCGGCGGCCGAACGGCGATCCCCGCGATCGGCGGCGCTGGGCCGGAGAAGATTGGCGATGCTGTCAAGCTTGACGACGTAACGACGGAGTGGGCCGGGCGCGATCTCGTCTACTCCGGCCTCGTGCGGCGCCGCGCGACATCCGCAGGGTGCCCCGCCCCGCGTGACCCGGAGCTCAAAACTGCGACCTCTCCGATGTGACCCGAGCGCTCCCGTGCTGCTGAGCACACTTGCCCCGCCCTGTGGAAGAGCAAGCAGCGAAGCGCCGCCCAAGAAAAGAGAAGCCGCCGGCTACCCGGCGGCCTCTCTTCACTCTCTGGGCGCAGCAGGGCTCGAACCTGCGACCTCTCGGATGTGACCCGAACGCTCTCCCAGCTGAGCTATGCGCCCGCAACTATGGCCCGATTCTATCGGCGTCTGCCAGGCCCATCAAGCGTCGAACTTCGCTCCCTCGAGCATGTCGGACAGACTCTCCCCGCGCCGCTTGCGCGTGATCTCGACGAGCCCGAGCGCCGTCATGTCGACGAAATCGGCCGAAACGCGATCCTTCTTCAATTCCTCCTGAACCTTCTCGATGACCTGCTGAACGTGCGTCGAGTCCTCCATATCGACGAAGTCGACGACGATGATCCCGCTGATCTGCCGCAAGCGCAGCTGGCGCGCGATCTCGGTTGCCGCCTCGAGATTGGTGTTCAGGATCGCAGCAGACTGGTTTCGGTGTCGCACATCCCCGCCGGTGTTCACGTCGATTGCGATCAGCGCCTCAGTCTCGTCGATCACGATCGAGCCGCCGCCCGCGAGTGGCACGCGACGCGCGAGGCTGTCCTGAATCTGGCGCTCCACATCATGTTTCGCGAACAGCGGATCCGGCCCCTTGTGCAAGCGCACCTTGTCTCGCTGGTCCGCCATCTGCATGTACTCGAGGAACGACTCGATCTTCTCGAAAAAGAACGGCGAGTCGACCACGACCTCCGTGATGTCCGGCCCCATCCAGTCGCGCAGCACGGTCTGGACCAGGCCCATCGCCTTGTAGACGAGCCGCGGAGACGTCGCCGTCTTTGCTGCGGCACAGACGCGGTCCCAGCTCTCCACAAGAAGGCGGTAATCGCGATCCAGCTCCTCGTCCGACGCCCACTGCGCCGCCGTCCGGGCGATCATCCCTTCTTCTGGCTTCTTCAGTGCGCGCGCCAAGCGGCGTATCCGGCGCTGCTCCCGGACGGACTCGACCCGCCGTGACACCCCCAGCCGATCCTCGGTCGGAAGGTAGACCCAGAACCGCCCGGGAATCGAAATCTTCGTCGTCCCCTGCGGGTTCTTGGTCCCGATCCCGTCTCGTCGGACTTGGAGGGTGATCATCTGCCCCTGGCGCAGGATCTTGCCGATTGGGATCCCCGCCTGCCAGGGCTTGAACCCCTTCTCAACGAGCATGCCGTCATTCAGCTCGTTCAGCGGGAGGAACAAGCTCTTCTTCTCCCCGACGTCGACGAAGGCCGATCCCATTCCCGGGACGACGTCTTCGATCCGGCCGCGGTAGATGTTGCCCACCAGTTTCTCGCGCGATGGGTGGCCGTAATAGATCTCCATCAGCCGTGCCCCTTCGAGCAGCGCCACGCGCGTCCTCTTATCGCCGTCTTCGGTTGCATCAACCGAGATCAGAATCCTCTTATCGTCGATTTCGCCACCTTCTTTCCGTCATCGAGTCCCCGCAAGACGGACGCGAAGGTCCGTCCGTCGCGGAAGTCCACAAGATCCGGAGCCACCTCGACCAGAGGAACAAGCGCGAATCGCCTCTCCCTCAGTCGCGGGTGCGGAATCACGAGATCGGGTTCTTCCACGCCGATCTCGTCGTAGAGCAGAATGTCCACATCCAACGTCCGCGGCCCAAACCGGGCTCCGTCCCGTCTTCCCGCCGACGCCTCCGCCTCCTTGCACAGCGCCAGCAGCGAGCGTGGGGACAGGTTCGTGAGCCCGCGCGCAACGAGGTTGAGGAACCACGGCTGGTCCTCGACGCCCACGGGTTCTGTCTCGTAGAACGCTGAGCGAGCCGTCCACTCGACGCCACGGTCGGCCAGGGCAGAGAGGCCTCGTTCGATCGCCTCTTGCCGATCCCCAAGGTTCGACCCGAACAACAGGTACACGTCTACGCGGCGCTCCGCGCTAGACGTTTGGTCACTACGGCCGATGCGCATGCTTCAGGTCCCCACTCCGAGAACGCCAACTTCCGCACACAGACGCGAACTTCGAGGATCCCGGGAAGACTCTGCAGTACGTCATCCGCAATGGCCGCGGCGAAAGCCTCGATGAGGTGGTAGTTTCGCTCTTGGCTCACGGTGCGAATGCGCTGCACGATCCTCTCATAGTCGAGCGAGTCGCCGAGTTTGTCCGTCCGCGTGGCGCCGCTCCAATCGCCCTTGACGTGAACGTCGACGCGGAAACGTCTCCCGCATCGCCGTTCCTCTTCGTGCACGCCGTGGTACGCAGTCAATTCGACGCCCGCGACGCCGAGTTCGGTCTCGACCCAGAGGCGTTCCGTCCCATGACGTCCCTCCGCGCCGGCCCCAAGAGAAGAGGTCACCACGAGGGTGACCTCCCGAGCTCCAGCTGATCTGGCGTTCCTCTCCCGCGCGGTCTCGGCCCGACGCCGCCGGCGCCCGGACACGATCGCGCCACAGCGCGCCTCGGCATCTCTCACGAGCCCTTCTGGGCTCCCTCTTTGGAGATCTTCGCAATCTCGGCGAATGTGCCGGGATCGCGTGCAGCGATGTCGGCGAGCATCTTTCGGTTGAGGATGACGCCTCGCTTCACCAGTCCGCCGATGAGGCCCGAGTACGACAGCCCGTTCTGCTTCGCTGCCGCCCCGATTCGCGTAATCCAAAGGCTCCGGAAGTCTCTCTTCTTCAGACGGCGCCCGATGTAGCTATTCTTCAGGGCCTTCATCACCGCCTGCTTGGCAATGCGGTGCGATCTGCCCCGCTTGCCCTTGAAGCCCTTGGCGAGAGCCAGGATCTTCTTCCGACTCTCTTTCCTCTTGTTGCCTCCACGTGCTCGCGGCATCTCTTTCTCCTTCGTCCCCCGCCGGCGGCCCTACCGCTTCTTCTTCCCGATCATTCGGGACAGCATCTTCTCGAGGCCCCCGGTCACCTGCTTCGCCATCCTCGCGTGTCGCTTCGCCTTCGAGCTCTTCTTCACGTTCTTGTGCCAGTAATTCGACATCTGGTGGAAGAGCTTTCCGCCTTTGGATCGCGTGAACCGCTTCTTCGAGGCGGAATGCGTTTTCTGCTTCGGCACTGGCTCTCCTCCTCGCGCCGCCTAGCTCTGCTGCGACGGCACGACCATCATCTGTAGGATCTTGCCCTTCGCCATCGGCTGGCCGTCGACGCGGGCGATGTCTTTGACCTCTTCCTCCACTCGGCGCAGGAGATCGTGTCCCTTACTGGAATGGATGATCTCGCGACCCCGGAAGAAGATGCTGATGCGAACCATGTCGCCGTGGGACAGGAATTCGCGGACCCGATTCAGCTTGGTCTGGAAGTCGTGCTCCCCGATCTTGATCGTGAACTTGATCTCCTTCAGCTTCGAGCGGTGCTGCTGTTTGCGCTCCCGCTTCTCCTGCTGGTAGTAGTACTTCCCGAAATCCACGATCTTGCACACGGGAGGATTGGCTTGCGGCGCCACCTCGACAAGGTCCAGCGTTCGCTCCTTGGCGATGGCGATCGCCTTGTCCGTTGCCAGGACGCCCAGGTTCTCGCCCTTCTCGTCGATGACCCGGACCTCCGGGACGCGGATTCGCTCGTTCACCCGCATCTTCCTACTGTCGATACGAACCTCCTATCCCCTACGGATTCTGCCGCCCCGCGTTCGGTAGAGCCCGTGCTCCCGAACGTAGTTTGCCACACCCCGCGGGACCCACGCCGCGACGTCCTCTCCCCGGCTCGCCATCTCCCGCACTCGCGTCGAAGACAGATCGACCGGCTCCATGTCGAGGACGTGGAATGTCGCCCCATCATAGGGAGCTCCAGGGAATCGCGACAAGACAACCCCCGGCCGGGGCGCGACGATGAGCGGAACCGAACGCAAGAGCGTCTGCGATTCCTTCCACGTCTCGATCCCCAGCAACCGATCGGCTCCCAGAATGAAGCACAGCCCTTCTGGACAATCATCCTTCATCGCGCGAATCGTGTCAATGGTGTAGGACGGGCCTTCCCGATCGATCTCGATCCGCGACGCCGACAGACCGCGCCGCCCGCGCACGAGCGCTTGTACCATCCGGAAGCGATGTTCGGCTGTCTCGACCGCATGGTCTTTCTGTGGCGCGACGCCGTTCGGGACGAGGATCACCCGACGCAGTCCGCATTGGCGGAGGGCCTCTTGCGCGACCAGCAGGTGCGCCCGGTGTGGCGGATCGAACGCTCCGCCGAACAACCCCACCCTATGGCGAAAGTTCAACGCGAACCTCGCCGATGCGCAGCGGATCTCCGTCGTGATACCCTATGCGGCGTAACTCTCGCAGCGCTCCCATCTTCTCGAGTCGATCCGCGAGGTACTCGGGCGCATCGCGCGTCGACAGGACGAGCTTGCGCGCGACATTCTCGACCGAGCGACCCGAGACCACGAAAGCATCGGTGGCCCGACTGACTTCGAACCCGGTCTCCCCTTCGTAGCGGTAGACGCGCCGCCGCGTCGCCGTCGGCGCCACGACGTCCCGCGACCGCTCTTCCACAAGCGTGCGGTACGCGCGCTGCATGAGTTCTCGCACGCCGCGCATCGTTGCGACGGAGATCGGGAGAAGATCAACCCCGGCGGCCGCGAAACGGCCGCGCAGCGCCTCGATCGCATCGTCCTGCAGGAGATCGGACTTGTTCCCGGCGACGATTTGACGGCGCTCACCGAGCAATGGATTGAACGCCACGAGCTCGGCATTGATGCGGCGGAGATCCTCCAGAGGGTCTCGACCGTCGAGTGCCGCGAGATCGACGAGATGGATGAGCACGCGCGTCCGCTCCACGTGGCGCAGGAATCGATCGCCGAGACCACGGCCGGCGTGCGCGCCGTCGATCAGTCCCGGGACGTCGACCGCGACGAACTGATGCCGGCCGTCCACATCGACGACACCGAGATTCGGGACCAGAGTGGTGAACGGATAGTCGGCGACCTTCGCCCGCTTGCCTGACACGGCGGAGATGAGGCTCGATTTGCCCACGTTTGGGTAGCCGATAATGCCGACGTCGGCAATCAGCCGCAGCTCGAGCTTCAGCGTCCGCGACTCTCCCGCCAGCCCTCGCTCGCACAGCCGCGGCGTCGTCCGCGACGGCCCGGCGAAGCTCGAGTTGCCGCGCCCGCCCTCACCGCCGCGGGCCACGACGACCTCGTCGCCAGCAAGAGCCAGATCCGCAAGCACGTCGCCGCTTCCCTCGTCCCTGATGACGGTGCCGACAGGCACGTGCACAATGCGATCCTCGCCGCACGCCCCGGCCCGGTTGTTCTCCCCGCCGCTCCCGCCGTTCTCCGCGTCGAACAGAGGGCGGTTGCGGAACGAGTAGAGCGTCGACATGCTCGGCGACGCCACGAGAACGACCGCTCCGCCCGGCGCACCATTGCCCCCATCCGGGCCGCCGCGCGGATTGTGCCGACAGGCAAGGAAGTGGATGACGCCGCCGCCTCCGCGCCCGCCACGGACGCGAATGGTTGCTTCATCAACGAACATCAGTATTGAGAACCCACTCGAGGCAGCCTAGTCTCCTGATTCCACCGGAAGGACGCTCACGACGGTCTTGCCGCGGTTCTCGAAGTGGACGACTCCGGGCACCATCGCGAAGATCGTGAAGTCTCTTCCCAACCCGACATTGCGGCCGGGCGCGTATTTCGTGCCTCGCTGCCGGACGATGATCGCGCCGGCGTTGACGAACTCACCGCCGAATCGCTTGACGCCCAGCCGCTGCCCCGGGCTGTCATGCACGTTCTGCGTAGAGCCCGTACTTGTCTTGTGCGCCATCTTGACTCCTTACAGGACCTCGACCCCGACCGTTTCCTCATGCAGGGTCACGCTCTTCGAGTGATCGCGCTCGACGAGCCTGAACCCGACAACCAGCGTCTCGAGAATCGCGTCGAGCTCACGGTCCAAGTGCGAATCTCCTCGATCGACGACGAGCGTCATGTCCGAGCCGAGCGAGCTCTCCACCGACACGTGGAGGTATTCCGCCAGGCTCGTCGCAGCAGCCTCCACGAGAGTGGAGACGGTCGCCCCCAACGTCGTCGCCGGCCGTACGCCGCGAACGACAACGCCGATCACGCGGTTTGATTCGTCGCGCTGCACGAGGATTTCGCCCAACTCGGTCTCCCTACCCACCGATTGCCGTGATCGTCGTGACCATGAACCCCTGTCGGTGGCCTTGCTTCCGTCGATAGCCCTTCTTCGGCTTGTACTTGTAGACGATGATCTTGTCCCCGCGGCCGGTCGACTTCACTTCGCCCGCCACCGTCGCGCCAGAGATGTAGGGAGTCCCGACGCGGACGCCCTCATCGGTCACCAAGAGCAGGACCTTGTCGAATTCGATCTTCGCGCCGACTTCGACGTGCGGCAGAAGCTCGTGCTCGAGCTCCATTCCCTGCTCTACCCGGTACTGCCTTCCACACGCCTCAATGACTGCGTACATCTTTCACCCCAATCGAAAGCTGATGGTAACGGGCCCGTCTCAACCCTGCAACGTCATCCCAGCCGAGTCCCCGGATCGACCGGTCGATCCGGAGCGATCACGGCGGACGAGCCGCCCTGCGTCGCGAGAATCATCAGTTCGGAACGGACCCCGCGGATCGTCCGCGGCGCGAGGTTGGCAACGACGACAACCGACTTGCCGACCAACTCGCCCGCCTCGTACGCCCCGCGAAGCCCAGCGACGCACGTCCGCGTCTCCGCGCCGAGATCGACCGAGAGCCGCCAGAGCTTGTC
>JBFYRA010000133.1:0-16042 GCA_041302485.1 Candidatus Bipolaricaulota bacterium | reverse complement strand
CGGAACCGTCGAACTCGATGGAGGCACCATCGTCACAGACGAGCAGTTGCAGAGCAGTGTGCGGGGCATCTTCGCCGCCGGAGACGCGCGGCGCGGTGCCCATCGCTACTCGCAAGGAATCGTCGCCGCCGGCGAGGGCGCCGTCGCGGCGCTGGAGGCGGAACGCTACCTCGAACGCGAGCTCATCGGTGTGGGCCGGAACGAGGCGGCTTCGGTGGCCGCGCTGCGGCGGAAGGTTGGATGAAGGAGGCACGAGATGTACCCCACTGTTTCCCGTTTGTTTGAAGACGCGGTGCAGACGCACAAGGACCGCATCGCGTTGAGGATGCCGGTGCCGAAGGAGCGGCGCAGCGGCCGGGGCACGCAGTTGGTGCTCAACGAAGTCACCTACGGCCGCATGGCGGAGATGGTTGGACGCCTTGCCACCGCGTTGCGGGATCTCGGCGTCGGTCGCGGCGACCGCGTCGCGCTGGTCAGTAAGCCGCGGACGGCTTGGGCAACCAGCTTCTTCGCCATTCTTCGCTGCGGCGCCACCGTCGTGCCGCTCGATCCGGAATTGCAGAAGAACGAGATCGAACGCATCCTCGTCGAGGCCCAGGTTAAAGGCGTCATCGCATCAGGCAGCAAGATCGACGATCTTGCGTCGATTCGCGACACAGGCTCGCTCGGCGGCATCTTCCTCGTTTCGATGGACCGGGCGACGAGCCAAGGCGCTCTCTTCCTCGACGCCCTTCTCTTGGGCAAGACGCTCTTGCCGCTCGTCGACGTGGCTCCCACGGACCTCGCGATCCTGATGTACACGTCCGGCACGACCGGAAACGCCAAAGGAGCGATGCTGACGCACGCGAACATCGCGTCCAACGCTCTCGCCGCGGTAAAGGTCGTCGAGCTCACGCCGGAGGACCGCTTCCTATCGATCGTCCCGTGGAATCACATCTACGGTCTGACGATCACGTTGATCACGCCCCTGATCACGGGAGGAACGTCGACGTACACGCCTGTCGACCGCAACTTGGCCGACGTCATGAAGCGTTCCAAGCCGACGATCCTCCTCGGGGTGCCCAAGCTGTACAACGTGCTCTACGGGCGAATCTCCGAGTCGATCGAGAAGAGCGCGCTGAAGCGGGCGATCGCGAAGCTGTCGCCGACGCTTATGGGGCGGCTCATTCGCAACAAGCTGTTTGGAAAGCAGTTCCGCTTCTTCACATCAGGCGGCGCGCCGCTCAGCCCGACCGCAGCGGCAGGCTTCCGTCGGCTCGGGCTCGGCATCATGGAAGGCTACGGCCTCACCGAAACCTCGCCTCTGCTCACGATGTGCCAAGCCTTCGAAGACGTGCCGGGCATGCTGGCCATCGAGAACGTCGAGATTCGCATCGACCATCCCGACGACACGGGCGTCGGCGAGGTGGTCGTTCGCGGCCCGTATGTCATGGCCGGCTACTACAAGAACCCGGAGGCGACGGCCGAGGTGCTCGAGAAGGACGGCTGGTTCCACACCGGCGACCTCGGCTCGTACAGGGACGCCAGGCTCGTGCTGTGCGGCCGCGCCAAGAACGTCATCATTCTCGAAACCGGGAAGAACGTGTACCCGGAGGAGATCGAGTGGGAGCTCGTCACGATTCCATCGATCGAAGAGGTCATGGTCTTCGAAGGCGACCGCGGCGGGGTGCCCACGGTCTGCGCCGAGATCTACCCCAACTGGACCTATCTCAAAGCGCACGGCGTGCAGGACCAGGACAAGGATGCCGCGCTCGAAGAGATCTGGAGCTCCGTGAAGGAGAAGTGCGAGAACCTCGCGATGTTCAAGCGCATCAAGTACAAGGAGTGCCTGACGCTGGTCGACGAGCCGTTCCAGAAGAGCCTCAAGCTCGACATCAAGCGTTATCTGCACAAGCCAGCGACGTAGAGTAGGAAGGACCAAACGGAGAAGAGGCCGCAGCCCGCGGGCTGCGGCCTTTTCGTTACTTGGAGGGCTGCTCGCGGTTCGCCAGCGCGCGCAGGCGGCGGAGCCGTTCGCCGATCGCCTGCTCGCTGCCATGCGTTGTGGGGCGGTAATAGCTGCGGCCGGCCAGTTCGTCGGGCAGGCACTTCATCGGCGCCACGCCCTCCGGGAAGTCGTGCGCGTAGAGGTAGCCGCTCGAGTACCCGAGTCCTTGCATCATCGCCGTCGGCGCATTCCGCAGGTGGAGCGGTACCTCCTCGACCGGGCGATTCGCGACGTCTTCCTTCGCCGCGGCGAGTCCGACGTAGAGTGCGTTGCTCTTCGGCGCGACAGAGAGGTAGACCGCCGTCTGCGCGAGCGCGAGGTCGCACTCCGGCACGCCCATCAGTTCGACCGCCTTCCACGTCGCCACGGCCTGCTCGATTCCGCGAGGATCGGCGAGCCCGACGTCCTCGGAGGCAATCCGCAACAGGCGTCGCGCGATGAATCGCGGGTCCTCGCCGCCTTCGAGCATCCGCGCCAGCCAGTAGAGCGCCGCGTCGGGATCGGAGTTGCGGATCGACTTATGGAGCGCCGAGATCATGTTGAAGTGCTCGTCTCCGGCGCGGTCGTAGCGAAAGCCCTTGCGCTGCACGGCGCGCGACACGGTGTCCTCGTCGATTGTCGTCCCTTCGGCGACCGAAGCGGAGAGATCGAGCGCGGTCAGCGCGCGGCGGGCGTCGCCGTCGGCCACGGCGAGCAAGAGCTGGCGTCCTTTGTCGGTCAGCGTATAGGCGCCGGCAAGCCCGCGCGCGTCGGCGAGCGCGCGATCGAGGAGTGTCTCTAGATCGCCCTCGTCGAGCGGCTCAAACGGAAAGAGCTGGGAGCGCGACAAGAGAGCCGACGTCAGCGCGAACGACGGGTTCTCGGTCGTCGCGCCGACGAACATCACGCTGCCCTCTTCGAGGTACGACAGGAGCACGTCCTGTTGCGCGCGATTGAAGCGATGGATCTCGTCGAGGAAGAGCAGATCCGGCCGGCCGCCCGAGCGCCAGCGGTAGCGCGACGCGTCGAGCACGGCGCGGACGTCCTTCACGCCGGTCAGTGCAGCCGAGAGGTGGACGAAGCGCACGCCCGTCTTCTCCGACAGGATGCGGCCGAGCGTCGTCTTTCCCGTTCCCGGCGGCCCCCAGAACAGGAACGAGCGGCACATGCCCTTTTCGATCGCCGCGCGCAGCGGGCCGTCCTTGCCGAGCAGCCTCTTCTGCCCGGCGACCTCGTCGAGCGTGCGCGGCCGCATGCGATCCGCGAGTGGGCTCTCGCCCATCGGCTCCGGCGCGCGTGCCTCCGACTCGAATAAGCTGGCCATGCGACGATCGTAGTCCCAACGCGGGCCCGTTTCACAACCACGCGAACAAGCATCACCGCAGAGCGCGCGGAGGAAGACAGGTTTGCAGTAGCGTCGCACCTTGTGTGCGACGTTGGCGCGTCGAACAGGGCGTCGGAGAGCTAGCTCCCAGCACGAACGAGCCGTCGGGAGCCAAGCTCACGACGCTACAGCGGGGCGGTTCACTTGTCTGTCGCGTCGTTCCTCTGCCCTCTCTGCGCGCTCCGCGGTGATCGAGGTTCTCTGGAGGCGCCGTGTCCGCGTGTCGATCGCCGCTACTTCACCGGCAGCATTGGCTGCGGGATCGCGGGCGGCGCCGGCGCCCGCTTACTTCACCGGCGAGGTCGGCTGCGGGCTGGCGAGAGGGGTCGCGGCAGGTCGCGGCGCTTGCACGACAACAGCGGCGACGACGGGCGGATCCAGCGGGCGGTCGTCGCCTGCCACAAGCTGGACGGCCAGGATGTGCAGGCCTTCCCCAGCGACGGTCCACTCGTGCGACGTCTTCGTCGTACTCGTCCAGGCGCCGGATGCGGGCACGGCAGGCTTGGCGCGATCCGTGGGAACCACGGCATCGAGGTAGTAGTGCAAGTGCCGGCCCTTCGAGGAGGTTGTGGAACTCGAGAGTTCGGCGTTCTTCACTTCGACGGCCACAGTCACCTTGCCGCCCGAAATCACGCTGTCTGCAGTTGGGGAGAGAATCCGCAGGCTCGGCCTAGGCTCGAGCGCAGCCGAGGCGAGGAAGTAGGCCAGAACGCCCAACCCGGCGAGCGCGAGGACGAGGGCGATGCTGCGAGGACGAATCGCCGCGTGCGGCCGCCGCCGCGCGGAGAGCGAGATGGCGCCGTATCGTCCGCGAACGGGCTCGACGCAGCCACTGTGCGCGGTCGCGCGAAGCGCATCTCGGTTCATCGCGTTCCCCCTTCGTCAGTCAAGATTCCCTGCGCACGGCTCCAAGAGACGGAGGTCCGTCCTGCGCTCGGCTCACGAACCATCTTCGCGGGACGGGCCCGTCGCCGCGCGGCCATCGGCCCAGGGCGTCTGGGACAATGGCGAGCATCGCACACGACGAGCGTCGCGAGATCGGCTGGGCGGGGTAGAAGGCGGAGCCGACGCGAACCTGCGGCCGCCCTACCAGAAACGCAACAGGATGATCAGGAGGAGTCCCACGGTCCCGACGGCGCAGCTGACGAGCGTGGCGGGAAGGGCGCTTTCGAACCACCGCCGTACGGAGATCGGCGTGTTCGCGCGGCGGCTGAGCGACAGCATGAGAACGCCGGCCGCCGATCCGATCGGTGTCAGGTTCCCGCCGAATCCGGCGCCGATGGCGAGCGCCCACCACAAAGGGCCGATCTCGCCTCCGAGAGCGCCGAACGACAACAGGACCGGGATCATGACCATCGTGATCGGGATGCTTCCGACGATACCCGAGAGGAGCGCACTGCCCCAGAGGAGAACGAGGCCCGCCACCAGAGTGCCCTGCGCGGCGAGCGCCGCGATCCCACGTGCCGCGAAGTCGAGGACGCCGGCGGCGCTGAGTCCGCCGACGATGACGAAGAGCCCGATGAAGAAGACGAGGACGTCCCACTCGACGCTCTTCACGACCTCGTCGATCGAAGGTCGAATCCAGACGAGGGCGACCGAGGCGCCAATGAGAGCGACGAGGCCGGGGCCGATGCCGAGGAGCCCGTGTAGCAGGTAGAGGACCACGGTCGCGACGAAGACCGCCGTGACCTTCACGGCCTGCCGCGGATGGATGAGGCATGCCTTGGCGTCGAGTGCCGACACACTCTCGGCCCCGACGCCGGCGTGCGGGTCGTCCTCCATCGACCGGGCCGGTCGCAGGTCGCGGCGGAAAGACCACAAGAGGGCAAGCTGCGTGATGATTGCCGCGGCGAAGGCGATCGGGGCCAGATGAACGAGCACGTCGTTGAACGAAAGTCCGGCAGCCGACGCGATCAGGATGTTCGGCGGATCGCCGATCAGGGTCGCAACGCCGCCGATGTTCGAGAGCAGGACCTCGCTCATCAGGAGCGGGATCGGGCTCATCCCGACGAGCCCGGCGATCGACACGGTGACAGGTGCGACGACGATAATCGTCGTGACGTTGTCGAGCATGGACGAGAGCACGGCGGTCAGCAGCCCGAGCGTCAGCGCGAGCAGGGCGGGGTTTCCGCGGGTCATTCGCGCCACGCCGATCGCCAGATATGAGAACAGGCCCGTCGACTGGATGATCCCGACGAGGATCATCATCCCGAACAAGAGCGCGATCGTGTTGAAGTCAATCCAGCCAAACGCCGCCGCATCGCTGTAGAAGCCAAGCCACGTCCCCGCACCAACCATCGCCGCGGCGCCGATCACGCTCGCAATCGAGCGGTGGATTCTCTCTGAGAGGATGGCCGCGTAGGTCACGAGGAAGATGACCGAGGCCGCGATGACAGGGGCGATCCGCAGAGGTTCCATGATGACGAAGGCTAGCGAATCCGGCAAACGCGCGCAATCGCGCAAGGAGCGCGCAGGGCGAATGTCTGTCTCGCTCTGAGGTGTCCGTTCCCACGGCGCCTGGCCCTTCCGAGGAGACCTACACCACGCGCCGTCCGTCCTACTCTCCGCCGCGCGAATCAGAACAGCCGCGCAACGCAAGGCTCATGCCGTTCCCCGTCTTCGCGCTCCCTGCGGTGACAGTCTTTCGCATCGCCGGCGCTTCTACGCTTTCCAGATCGTCCAGATCCCCACGAGGATGAACAGCCCGCCGGCGCCGACACGGATCCACTTCGTCCACATCTCGGGAATCATGTGATGCACGGCGACGGCGAGGAGCACGGCCAGCACGGTCGAGACCAGGAGCGCCAGGCCGGCTCCCATGAGGACGCCCCACGGCGAAGTCGTCTCGGCCGCGAGCGTGAATACGGCGAGCTGCGTCTTGTCTCCGAGCTCGGCGAGAAAGACGAGGGCGAACGTCGACAGCGCGATCTTGAGCATGGGCTCCTCCTTGGGGCGGGGATTGTAGTCTAGCGGACCCTCTCTAGGGCGCGTTCAGTGCGCTCTCAAGGTGAGCGGGAAAGGAGACGAGGACCTCGTCCGGCGCGATCGGCACTTCGCGCCGGCTGCCCGGGCATCCGGGGGAGAAGGCGGCGCGCCCGCTGAGGATCGGACTTGCCGTGCAGTCAGCGCACATGGCGGCGGAGCCCGCCGTGCGTACTTCGGCTCGCTCGCCGGTTGCGGTCACCAGCACGCGCAGGCGGCGCATGGCTTCTTCCGGACGAAGGAATCTCACGACGACGTCGGCCGGGATCGGTGCTGCGTCGAGCGGGAAGTAGACGAAGATCCGGCGCCGCGGCGCGAGAACGCGGAATCCAGCGACGAATCGACGAGCTGCATCGAGGTCTCCGGCCAACTTCGATTCCACGAACGAGGCGGCCGCCGCGTCGACGCTGGCGTCGACGGGATCGCAGCCAAGGACGTAGCGAGCGATGGGACAATTCACATCGTCGCTCGACGCCCAGACCGTCTTCCCTTGGCGCGAGAGTCCGACGAACGAGCAGTGACGGGCCGGCGCCGAGACACGCGCAACTCCCGGCGGCGGCGCATCGACGATCGCAATGCCCACAGCGTCCATCATCATGCCCTCCTCTGCCGCGGCGAGCGTCAGTCTACTCGACCGCATCGGGATTCGTCACGGACACCGCAGTCGGTGCAGAGCTTGCGCCCTCGATGGGCGCTCGCTATGATCGGCCGACGTCCCTAAGGCGCTGCCTTCCGATGCAGCGCCCGACGTCGGGGGGTCGCGCAAGCCTATGGGAGACGCAGTCTTGATGTTGATCGCGGTGTTCGCCCCTCTGGCGGGGGCGTTTCTGCTTCCCCTCTTGAGCGCGCTATCGCGCACGGTTCGGAATCTCACGGCCCTCGCGCTGGTCGGGGCGTCGCTCGTCGCGGCGCTCGCGCTCTTGCCCGGCGCCCTGCGCGGAGACGTCGTCACGTTTAACCTTGCCGCGCCACTTGGCCTGTCGCTTGCGTTCACTGCGGACGCGCTTGCCGTGTTCATGGCCATCGTCTCGTCGCTCGTCGGCGCCATCATCATGCTGTTCTCGTTCGACTACATCAGTCACTACGAGAACCAGAACGAGTACTACGTCATGGCCACGGTGTTCCTCGGCGCGATGATGGGCCTCGTCTTCTCGACGAATCTCGTGCACCTGTTCGTCTTCTGGGAGATCACGGGGATCGCGAGCTGGCGGTTGATCGGTTTCTACCGCGGCAAGTCTGACGTCCTGAAGGCGGACAAGGCCTTCCTCGTGACGGCGGCGGGCGCGCTCGTGATGCTGATCGGCATCCTCGCCGTGTACGGACTCACCGGGACTTTCGATCTCGCGACAATGAAGGGTACGGCCCTTCCGCTCGGAGTCTCGGTTCTCCTCCTCGCCGGCCTCTTGTCAAAGTCGGCCACGTTGCCATTTCAGACGTGGTTGCCCGACGCCGGCGTCGCGCCGTCGCCGGTCACCGCTCTGCTGCACGCCGCCGTCCTGGTCAAGATCGGCGTCTACGTGTTCGCGCGACTCTTCCTCGCGACGTTCGCGTTCGACGAGGCGTTGCGCCTGCTCGTCGCGTCGCTCGCCGGTGCGAGCGCGCTCGTGAGCGCGGGAGCCGCGCTCGTCGAGACCGACTTCAAGCGCATCGTGGCCTACTCGACGGTCAGCCAGATCGGGTTCATTTTCCTCGGGCTCGCGATGGGGAACCCGCTCGGCGCCGCGGGGGCGCTTCTCTACATCTTGATGCACGGACTCGCGAAGGCCGGCCTGTTCCTGTCCGCCGGCATCGTCGAACAGAACGCGGGAACCAAAGACATCACAAAGCTCGGCGGTCTCATCCGCTCGATGCCGTGGACGGCGGGCGCGTTCCTGCTCTGCGCGTTCTCGGTCATGGGCATCCCGCCGTTCGGCGGCTTCTTCGGCAAGTACATGGTGTTGTCCGCGGCGGTCTCGGGGGGCGAGATGGTCTTCGGCGCTGTGTTCCTGTGCGGCGCTCTGTTGACGATCCTGTACTTGTTCCGTTTGTTCGCCAAGGTCTTCCTTGGCGAGGCGCACGGCGTGCTGGCGCCGGAGAAGTCGAGGCTGATGGTTGCGTGCGTCGTCTTGCTTGCGGTGCTGTCGCTTGTCGGCGGACTCGCCGTCGGCTGGCCATCTGAGCTGGCGCGCGTCGCGATCTCACAGATGTTGGGGGTGGCAGGATGACGCAGCTGGCGCTCGTCCTCGCGATCGTCGTGCCTGCAGTGGCCGGGCTCTTGACCCTCGTCCTGCCGCAACGCCGCGCGCCATGGGCGCCGGCCGCGCTGGCCGTGCTCGCCTGCGCGTTCGAACTTGCCATCGCAGTCTATGTTTTCCCAACAGACTTCGCGTTCGCGTGGCCGTGGATGGGGTTCGGCGTCGAGTTCGCGCTGAAGCTGTCGAGGCTGAGCGCGTTCGTCTTGCTCGGCATCGCGGCGTTCTCGTTCCTAGTCACGATGTACTCGGCCGTTTCGATGTCGAAGGCGTCGGCGTCGCGCCGTTTCCACGCGTGGGTCTTGCTCACGGTGGCGTTCTCGGCCGGCGCGGTGCTCGCCGACAACCTCGTGCTCCTGCTCGTCTTCTGGGGCGGTCTCCTGTTGACGTTGTTCGCGATGATCGCAGCGGGGAAGACCCGCCCGTTCGCGACGGCGATCAAGGCGTTCGTCATCGTCGGACTCACCGATCTCGCGCTGATGTTCGGCGTGATGCTCTACGGACACCTCGCGGGAACGCTGTCAATGTCGGCGACGCGGCTCTCGCTCGATGGACTCGGCGCCGTCGCGTTCCTGTTGATGGCAATCGGAGCGATGGGCAAGGCGGGAGCCCTTCCGTTCCACAGCTGGATCCCCGACGCGGCGCTCGACGCGCCGACGCCGTTCATGGCCCTACTCCCCGGCAGCTTGGAGAAGCTCCTCGGGATCTACTTCCTCGCCCGCGTCGCGCTCGACTTGTTCGTCTTGACGCCGGAGTCGTGGGTCTCTCCGGTGCTGATGTGGGTCGGCGCGGCGACCATCCTGCTCGCCGTGATGATGGCCCTCGTCCAGAAGGACTATAAGAAGCTCTTGGCCTATCACGCGATCAGCCAGGTCGGGTACATGATCCTCGGCATTGGCACGGCCTTGCCCGTCGGCATCGTCGGCGGCCTGTTCCACATGGTGAACAATGCGATCTACAAGTCGTCGCTGTTCCTCACCGCCGGCGCGGTGGAACGGGAAGCGGGCACGACCGACCTGCGCAAGCTCGGCGGCCTCGGACGGGCGATGCCGGTGACGACGGCTGCGTTCCTCATCGCCGCGGCGTCGATCTCGGGCGTGCCGCCGTTCAACGGCTTCTTCTCCAAAGAGCTCGTGTATGACGGGGCCCTCGCGCGCGGCTGGGTCTTCTACGCGATCGCGCTCGCCGGGTCGTTCTTCACCGCGGCCTCGTTCCTCAAGCTCGGGCACGCCGCATTCTTCGGCAAGCCGACTCGGGAGGAGCGCCAAGGGAAGGAAACAGTAAAGGAAGCGCCGTGGCCGATGCTTGTCCCGATGGTCGTGCTGGCGGGACTCTGCATCGTCTTCGGATTATGGAACGCCCTTCCCATCGACCGCCTGATCGTGCCGGCGCTCGGCCATGCGGCGGAAAGCGCGCATCACGGGCCGTTCTCCGGCTTCCCGACGAACATGCTGCTCGTCGTCTTGACGGCGGGCGTGCTGGGATTGGCCGTGCTCAACCACGCGTTCGGCGTGCGTCGGACGGGGAAGGGCCTCGGAGCCGTGGACCACATCTACCACGCGCCCGGACTTGAGTCGATCTACAAGCTGCAGGCAACCGGCGCGCTCGATCCCTATCGGATGCTGAACGGCGCCGCCGCCGTGGCCGCCAAGGGCCTCTTCGCGATCGACCGGGCGATTGACTGGATCTACAACGTGCTCGCGACGAACTCGGCGCTCGCCACGAGCTGGATCCTGCGGCGCCTGCACAGCGGCGACGTGAACCGTTACATCCTGTGGACGCTCGCCGGAGCCGTGGCCATCGTCCTCGTGGTCCTCGCGGTGGTGGGAGGCGCACG
This sequence comes from Candidatus Bipolaricaulota bacterium, assembly GCA_041302485.1. Classification (GTDB taxonomy): domain Bacteria; phylum Bipolaricaulota; class Bipolaricaulia; order UBA7950; family UBA9294; genus CAIOGO01. The sequence continues at coordinate 5,642 of JBFYRA010000133.1, read as the reverse complement.
ATGAGCGATCTGCTCCTTCTCGTTCCATTCGTCGCTGTCATCTTCCTGAACCTCTTGCCAAAGCGGGCCCGCGGAGCCGCCCTCTGGATCGCATTCGGCGTCCTCGTCCTCGAGGTCGCGGCCGCCTTCGCCGAGCGATTCGCGACCATCGAAGTCTCGGCCTTCGCGGCGCTCGAGAGGGTCTTCCCGTTCCACCTTGCGACGGACGGCCTCGCCGGTCTTCTCATGCTTTGCGCCGGCCTCGTCGGGATGGCCGCGCTGCTCGTCGCACGCAAGACGTTTGAGGATGCGGACGACCGGTTCTTCTTCTCGAACCTTGTCCTCGTCGCGCTCGTCGGCATCAACGGCATTGCGATGGTGCGCGACCTCTTCTCGCTCTACGTCTTCGTCGAGGTGACGGCGGTCGCGACGTTCATCCTGATCACGGCGCGCCGCATGGCCGGCAATGAAGGAGACCATGCGTTTGAGGGCGCGTGGAAGTACATCCTCTTGTCCGTCATTGCGAGCGTCCTGATGCTGACGGCGGTTGGGTTCTTGCTCCTCTCCACGGGCGAGATCACGCTGGCTGCGGCAAAAGAGGCTCTCGCAACGCAAGATCCCCTCGCCTGGATCGCGATGGGTCTTTTCCTTTGCGGCCTCTTCGTCAAAGGCGCGCTCGTCCCGTTCCACGGATGGCTGGCCGACGCCTACACCGCGGCCCCGGCGCCGGTGTCGGTGTTCATGGCGGGGATTGTCACGAAAGCTTCGGGGATCTTCGCGCTCTTGCGGATCGCCCAATCGACGCTCGGCGGCGCGGCTCCTGGGCGCGAGATCCTGCTTGTTGTCGGCGCGGTGACGATCGTTGTCGGCGCATTCCTCGCCCTAACCCAAACGAACATGAAGCGTATGCTCGCCTACTCCAGCGTGAGCCAGATGGGCTACATCGTCCTCGCGCTCGGCGGCGATCTCGGAATCGGGATTCTCGCGGCGGGCTTCCACTTCTTCAACCATGCGATCTCGAAGTCGCAGCTGTTCGCGAACGCCGCCGCGATCGAGAAGGAGCTTGGAACGCTTGATATGGATGAGATGGGCGGAATCGGCTCGCGCATGCCGGTGACCGCCGGGACGACGGCTGTGGCCACGCTGTCGATCGCCGGGCTGCCGCCGCTCGCCGGGTTCTGGAGCAAGCTCTTGATCGTCCTTGCGCTCTGGAACGCAGGCGAGTACGCGTTTGCTGCGGTGGCCATCCTGGTCAGCCTCGTGACGCTCGCCTACTTCCTCTCGCTCCAGCGCCGCGTGTTCTTCGGAAAGCCGCTCGAGAAATGGGCCAAGGTCCACGAGACGGCACCGGGACTCCTCGTTCCCGCGGTCGCGCTCGCGCTCGTGACGATCGCGCTCGGAATCGGATTCCCGTTCGTGCTCAAGGTGCTGCTGGGAGGTGGAGCATGATCTGGTTCACTCTGCTTCTTGTCTTGCTCGTCCTTGCTGCCTTGTGGGCATCGATGGCGACAGCCCTGTTGCGCGCGATGCTGGGCCTTGCGCTGACCAGCGCGCTCCTTGCTGTAGTGATGTTCGCGATGGGCGCGACACTCGCGGCGGTGCTCGAGCTTTCCGTGTGCGCAGGGCTCATCTCGGTCGTGATGGTGAGTGTGACTAGCCTGACGCAGCCCCGGTCGCTCAAAGAGGCCGTCGCCGCTCGCAGGAGCCGGCTGCGCCGCCTCTGGCCGCTGCCGCTCGTCCTGATCGCCGCCGGGGTCGCACTCTCGTTCGTGCGCGTTCCGGTCGACATCGTCTTCCGCCTGCCGGCGGGAGACGGCGATGTGCGCACCGTTCTGTGGAGCATGAGGCAACTCGATCTCTTCGGCCAGATCCTCATTCTTCTCGCCGGGGTGTTCGGCGTGCTCGTCCTGTTCAGGAAGGAGGCGAAGTGACGATCGAGATCCCAACGTCCTTCTGGCTCTACTTCACGTTCTTCGCGCTCCTCTTCCTCGATGGGATCTGGTGCATGCTCGCGACCCGTAACCTGGTGCGCGTCCTGATCGGAATCGAGATCCTGATGAAGTCGGTGACGTTCTTCCTGATCGCAGCCGGGTACCTCTCCGGACGCATGGCGCTCGCACAAGCTCTGGTCATCACGGTCATCGTGATCGAGGTTGTCGTTGTGGTCGTCATCGCGGGAGTCATCCTTGGCTTCTTCCGCAAGCACGATTCCTTGGACGTCGGAAACGCGCGGGACATGAAAGGATAGGCGATGACGACATCGACGCTTCTACTCGTTCCGCCCGTAGCTGTAACCCTGCTCTTGGTCGTCGTCTGGGCGCTCTCGGCCGCATCGAGTTCGCTTGCTTTCAAGCGCAAGGGCCCGCGCGGCGCGCTGGACAAGCCGTACGCTGGCGGCGAGAGTCTCGAGAAGCACCGCGTCCAGCCCGATTACACCCAGTTCTTTCCGTTCGCCTTCTTCTTCACAATTCTCCACGTCGTCACACTGATCGTCGCCATGGATCCCGCCGGCATCGCGGGTAGCGCGGCCCTCGCCGTTCTCTACGTCCTCGGAGCCCTGTTGGCTCTGTATATTCTCTTCCGGAGGTGACGCCCAGATGAACCTCGCGCATCGCGTCGTCCGTTGGGGTCGAAAAAAGTCGCCATGGATCCTGCACTTCAACACGGGCGCCTGCAACGCGTGCGACATCGAGATCATCGCCGCGCTAACGCCGCGGTTCGATCTCGAGCGGTTCGGCGTCCTCCTCAAAGGAACACCGCGTCACTGCGACATCATGGCGTGCTCCGGGCCTGTGACGCTGCAGATCGAGTCGCGCATCCGCCGGATTTACGAGCAAGTGCCGGAGCCGAAGTTGGTCGTTGCCGTCGGCACGTGCGCCACGAGCGGCGGCGTCTTCGACGGCCTGTACAATGTCAAGAGCGGGATCGACCAGGTTATACCGGTTGCTGCCTACATCCCGGGGTGCCCGGCGAGTCCGCAGGCAATCATCGATGGGTTCGCCAAGCTCTTGAAGACGCTCGAGGAGGGGAAATGAGCGAAGCCGAGAACGTACTGCACGAGCTGGTAGCCAAGTTCCCCGCCCTCGACGGGCACGTGATCGTGCAGCGAGACAGGGTCTGGGTCGAAGTCGATCGCAAGGCGTTCGCGCCTGTGTTCGAACATCTCGCGAAGCCGCTCGGGTTCTCGAATCTGCTCATGATCACGGGGCTCGACGTCGGAACGGACCTCGAGTTCATCTACCACCTGGCGCGGAGCCGGGGCGGGATCACGAACGTCAAGGTGCGCTGCCCGAAGGGCGAGTCGCACCGCACGATCACCGGGATCTTCCCGGGGGGCGGCATCTACGAGCGAGAACTGATCGATCTCCTCGGAGCCAGGATCGAGGGGCTTCCCGAGGGCTCGCGCTACCCGCTTCCCGACAATTGGCCGAAAGACGAGCATCCCCTGTTGAAGGACTGGAAACCGAGGGAGAAGGGAGCTCAAGATGCCTAACAAGGACAAGATCGTTCGCGTGCCCATCGGCCCTCAGCACCCGGCGCTCAAGGAGCCGGAGAGCTTCATGGTCGATCTCCAGGGCGAGAGGATCAGCTCGGTCGCCCTGCGGCTGGGCTACAACCACCGCGGGATCGAAAAAGGGTGCGAGGAGCGGACGTACGTTCAGGACGTTTACCTGATCGAGCGAGTCTGCGGCATCTGCTCGCACTCGCACTCCACGGCGTTCGTCCAGGCGGTCGAGGAGATCGCCGGCCTCGAGTTGCCGCGACGCGCGAAGTACATCCGTACGCTTATCGGCGAGCTTGAGCGTATCCACAGTCACCTCTTGTGGCTGGGCGTGGCCGGGCACGAGATCGGCTTCGACACGCTCCTCATGTACACATGGCGCGATCGCGAGCTCGTCATGGACCTGCTCGCCGAGCTGACGGGGAACCGCGTCCACTATGCGATGAATGTCATCGGAGGCGTGAAGCGCGATGTCGCACTGGACCAGTACGCGCGGATTCTCTCCGTGGTCGACGCCCTCGAGGAACGCACGAAGTACTACATCGAGCTCGCGATGACCGAAGAGACGCTGGCACAGCGTCTGTCGGGCGTCGGATACCTCTCGAAAGCCGACGCCGAGCGCCTCGGCACGGTCGGCCCGACGGCGCGCGCCTCGGGCGTCGATCGCGACACGCGCCGCGATGATCCGTACGCGTCGTATGATGAGCTCGAATTCCAGGTCATCACCGATGAGCGCTGCGACGTGTTCGGCCGGACAGTCGTCCGCCTCGGCGAGCTCATGCAGACCTACTCAATGATTCGACAGATCCTGAAGCAGATGCCGGACGGCCCGATCTCGGTCAAGGCGCCGCTCCGGATCCCGGCTGGCGAAGCCGTCGGCCGCTACGAGGCACCGCGCGGCGAGGACGTCCACTACGTGCGCGCCAACGGGACGGACAAGCCGGAGCGCGTCAAGGTGCGCGCCCCGACGCTCGCCAACACGCAGTCGGTGGCGAAGATGCTTGAAGACGGGTATCTCGCCGACCTACCGATCGTCGTCGCCGCGATCGATCCCTGCTTCTCGTGCACCGATCGCATGATCGGCGTGCGCGGCGCTGGCGGCGCAAAGGTGATGAACTGGGAGGAACTCGTCCAGTACGGCGTCCGCTGGCACCGTGAGCGCGGCGTGGACCTCTCAAGCCTGAAGATGCGAGGAGACGTTACGGCATGACAGTCGGCACTGCGGTCTTGAGCATCCTGGTGTTTCCCGGGTTCCTGTTCCTGGTCGTCTTGGGGCTCGCCGGGGAGTTCGTCGACCGCAGACTCTACGCGCGGCTACAGAACCGCCAAGGTCCCCCGTGGTACCAGCCCGTGGCCGACATGCTCAAGCTGTTCGGCAAAGAAGACGTCGTCCCGGAGGAGGCCGACCGGCGCGTGTTCAATCTCGCGCCGGTGTTTGCACTCGCCGCGGTCGTCGCGGCATCGCTCTACATCCCGCTCTGGGGCACACAGGCGCTTCTGCCGTTCGACGGCGACCTGATTGTTGTCGTCTACCTTCTCCTCATCCCGACCTTGACCTTCTTCCTCGGCGGGTGGACGTCGAGCTCGGTGTTCGCGACGCTCGGTGCGATGCGCGCGATCACCCAGGTCTTTGCGTACGAGACCCCGCTCCTCGTCTCCCTGCTTGCGCCCGCCCTGCTTGCGAACTCCTGGTCGATCTCGGGAATCGCCGCCTACTACTCGGCGCACCCGTGGCTGTGGGCCGTGAACCTGATCGGCTTCGGCGTGGCGCTTGTCGCCCTCCTCGGCAAGCTGGAACGTGTTCCATTCGACATCCCTGAAGCAGAGACCGAGATCGTCGCCGGAGTCTTCACCGAGTACAGCGGCCGGCGGCTTGCCTTCTTCCGCCTCGCCATCGACTGCGAAGCCATCGTCGGCGCCTCGCTCGTGGCGGCCATTTTCCTCCCATTCGGCCTCGGACTCGCTCCCTGGCTCGGGATCCTCGTGTATCTCGCGAAGGTGCTCTTCGTCTTGGCCGTGCTCGCGCTCCTGCGAACGCTGTTCGCGAGATTGCGCATCGACCAGATGATCGCGTTCTGCTGGAAGGTGCTGGCCCCGATCGCCTTCCTCCAGGTCCTCGTGAATCTCATCGTGAGGGAGCTGATCTAGGCATGGCGAAGAC
>JBFYRA010000128.1:0-6697 GCA_041302485.1 Candidatus Bipolaricaulota bacterium | reverse complement strand
CATCGCCGGAGGCGACTCGCGGCGAGCGCGTCGTGAACGCGATCTCCACCGCGGACCCCGACTGCACGCCGTCGACCGCGAGGACCGCGTCGGCCAGGCCGTACGTCTGCCACGCCGGCGGCAGCGAGAGAAGGCGGAACGAGGCCTCCGTCCGCGTTTCCCCGTCGACAAGAACGACGCGGTCGACGTCGAGCGCCGACTCCTCGAAGCCGTACGGGTAGCGGCGGTCGATTGCACGCGCGGTGAGATATGGATTCCGCTCGCGGTCGAGGTTCGGGAGGAGGAGGAAGTAGACGGTGTCACTATCCTCTGGGGCTGGCGCAGGGAAGGACGTCGTGAGAGTGCCGGCGAGTTCGCCGCGCTCCGAGTCGAACGCGACGTCGAGCGTCTGCTCGGGAATCCCGATCGGCGCCGCCGCGAGCGCTGCCGACGCGGCAACGGTCGCGACGAGCGCGAGGACTAGACTGGACGAGAACGACCTCTGCATGGGTTGCCTCCGTGCTGCCTGACGCAGCGGACGTGTCGCGAGCGCGACAGCCTTACTCCCGACGGCGCCGCTCAGGCCGCCGCCTCGTCATCGAAATCGCGGTGCTGCACGAGAACGCGCACGGATGTGACCTCTCGGTCCGTCGCCTGCTCGACCTTCAGCGTCACTCCGCCGACGCGCACTTCGTCTCCGACCTTGGCCATCGCGCCGAGCCGGCTCTGGACGAGTCCGTTCACCGTCACCACGTCTTCGTCCTCCAGCTCCAGACCCATCGCGCGGTTCAGGTCGATTAGCGCCGTGTCTCCCGCCACGATGGCCTCGTCGCCCGAGATGCGGCGAATCGGCGTGACGGGCAGATCGTACTCGTCCTCGATCTCCCCAACGATCTGTTCGAGGATGTCCTCCATCGTCACGATGCCGGCCATCCCGCCGAACTCGTCGACGACGACGGCCATGTGGACCTTGCGTCGTCTGAGCTCGCGCAGGAGGACGTTGATCGGCTGGCTCGTCGGAACGTACACGGCCGGCCGCAGGATGTCCCGCAGGCCGCGCGACGACCCCGCTCCCTCACGCAACAAGTCCTTCGCGTGGAGCGTCCCGACGACGTTGTCGGGAACGCCTTGGTAGACCGGGAAGCGGGAGTGGCCGTCTTTGGCGACGAGCGCGCGCGCCGCGCCGAGCGACGTGGCGACTTCGATCGCGCGCACGTCGGGCCGCGGAACCATGACCTGCTCGACTGTCAGCTCGTCAAACTCGAGAATGCGGCGAATCATGTCGCCTTCGGTCTGCCCGAGCAGGCCGCTCTCTTCGCCGGCGTCGACGAGCGTCTCGATCTGTTCGTCGCTCATCGTGACCGGCTCCTTCTCGCGCAGATCGATGCCGAACAGGCGAACGATTCCGAACGCGATCCAGCGAAACAGCGAAACCATCGGCTTCAGGACGCGCGCGAGGAAGTGGATCTGGTTGATGAGGAGGAGCGTCAGCCACTCCGCGTTGTGCTTGGCGAAGTTCTTCGGCGTGATCTCGCCGAACACGAGGAGCGACACCGTCATCACGGCGGTGGCGATCGTCCCCTGCAAGCCCGGCGACAGCTCGGGCATCAACTGGACGACGATCAGCGTCATGACCGACGCCGCGGTCACGGTGATCAGGTTGTTCAGGAGCAGGAGGGCCGTGATCAGATCGTTCGGCTCTTCGAGCAGGTGCGTGAGCGCACGCCGCTTCCGCTTGTGCTCGTTGACCAGGTAGACGATGCGCCCGTGCGTGAGAGACGTGATCGCCGTCTCCGCGCAGGACGTGTAGGCCGACAGGAAGATCAAGAGGATGAGGAACGCAATCTCAGCGCCTATGTGCACAGCGTCAGTCACCTCAAGTCCCGCCATTATAGACGGAATCGGCGGTCGCGCAACGCAGCGGTTGCCCTCGTTCCCCTCGAGCCGCTACACTCCTCCGCCTCGAGGAGGGCGCTTGGTACACATCGAGGAGTTGCGCGAGATCGTTCGGCTGTTGAAGGACGAGCAGCTGAGCGAGATCACCGTCTCGGACGGCGAGTCGACGATCACGGTTCGCCAGTCGATCGGGCACCCGTCGCCCACGATCGCCGCCGTCGGGATTCCGGCTTCTCCGGGTCCGGTCGCCGCGGTTCCGGCCGTCGGCCCCGCGATCCCTAACGGGATCACGATTACAGCGCCGCTTGTCGGCACGTTCTACCGGCGGCCGACCCCCGAGGACGCGCCGTTCGTCGAGCTGGGACAGCCCGTCCAGCCGGGAGACACCGTCGGTCTGATCGAGGCGATGAAGGTCATGAACGAGATCAAGGCGGAGAGGGCTGGCCGGCTGCGCGACGTGATGGCCGAGGACGGCGCGCCGGTGGAGTACGGCCAGGTGCTCTTCGTCTTCGACCCGCTATGAGCTTCGACACCGTCCTCGTGGCCAACCGCGGCGAGATCGCGCTGCGCGTCATCGAAGCCTGTCGCGACCTTGGGTTGCGTTCGATCGCCGTCTACTCCGAGGCCGACGAGGTCATGCCCTATCTCCAGCTCGCCGACGGCGCCGTGTGCATCGGCCCCGCCGAGGCGGCAAAGAGCTACCTCAACGCCGCGGCCCTGATCAGCGTCGCCGAGCTGGCCGAAGCAGGAGCCATCCATCCCGGCTACGGCTTTCTGAGCGAGAGCCCGCATTTCGTCGACATCTGCGAGGAGCACGGCCTGCGCTTCATCGGCCCCAACAAGCAATCGAGGCGCATCGTCGGCGACACGACCCTGGCCCGCGAGTGCGTTGCCCAGGCCGGAGTGCCCGTGCTCCCGGGCGGCCCGGCCCCAAAGAAGCCGGACGACGTCGTTGCGATGGCCGAACAGATCGGCTTTCCGGTGCTCGTGAAGTCCGTGTTCGGCGGCGGCGGGCGAGGCATGCGCTGGACGAGAGATGCGGACGAACTCGTCGCCGCGCTCGGCGCCGCGGCGGGCGAAGCCAAGGCGGCGTCTGGCGACGGCGGCCTCTACCTCGAGAAGGCGGTCGAGAATCCGCGGCACATCGAAGTGCAGATCCTGGCCGACGAGCGGGGGCGGGCCATCGCGCTCGGCGAGCGCGACTGCTCGATCCAGCGGCGACACCAGAAGCTGATCGAAGAAACGCCCGCGCCGCGCCTCGACCCCGGCCTGCGAACCCGCCTGCACCGGGCCGCGCTCGCCGCGGCGCACGCCGTCAACTACTCGAACGCCGGCACGGTGGAGTTCGTCGTCTCGCCGCAGGGCGAGTTCTACTTCATCGAGATGAACGCGCGGATTCAGGTCGAGCACTCCGTCACCGAGGTCGCCTGCGGCCTCAACCTCGTGAAGGAGCAGATTCGCATCGCCGCCGGCGCCTCCGTGCCGCTCGACTACGAGGCCCTGCAGCCGCGCGGCCACACGATCGAGTGCCGCCTCAACGCGGAAGATCCGACGCGCGGCTTCCTGCCGTCCACCGGGACGATCCACATCGAGGAACTGCCCGGCGGGCACGGCATCCGCCTCGACACGGCGATCTACGACGGGATGGTCGTGACCCCGTACTACGACTCGCTGATCGCGAAACTGATCGCGCGGGGCGAGGATCGCGACGAGGCGCGGTCGCGGATGATCGGCGCGCTCAAGCGGTTCCGCGTGTCGGGCATCGCGACGACGCGCGACCTCGCGCTGCGGATCGTGTCCCATCCGGGATTCCGCGACGCCGACCTCACGACGACCTTCCTCGAGCGGCACGCGCTCGCTTGATGGGCGTCGTCCGCCGCCGTACCCTGCCGTCTCACGATCCGACAACTGAGGAGCCTTCATGTTCGACGCACTCGCCGAGCGATTGACCGCTGTATTCCAGCGCTTGCGCGGCAAGGGAACGCTCAATGAGAGCGACGTGTCCGAGGGCCTTCGCGAGATCCGGCTCGCGCTCCTCGAAGCCGACGTCCACTACAAGGTCGTGAAGGAGCTGATCGAGAAGATCCGCGTCCGCGCCGTGGGGGTCGAGGTGCTCGAGAGTCTGACCCCGGGCCAGCAGCTCTTGAAGATCGTCCGCGACGAATTGGCCGAGACGATGGGCGGGGAGCGGGCGACGCTCCGCCTCGACCGCCGTCCGTCCGTGATCCTGCTCGTCGGCCTTCAGGGCTCGGGCAAGACGACGACGGCGGCCAAGCTCGCGCGCCTGCTGCAGCACGAAGGGCGGAAGCCCGTGCTCGTGGCCGCCGACGTCTACCGCCCGGCCGCGATCGACCAGCTCGAGAAGCTGGGTCGGGATCTCGACATCCCCGTCGTGTCGCGCATCGATCCGAACCCGGTGAAGATCGCCGCGGGCGGCGTGTCGTGGGCCCGCCAGAACCTGCGCGACGTCGTGCTCATCGACACCGCGGGGCGGCTCCAGATCGACGACGAGATGATGCAGGAGATCGCCGACATCGTCGCGGCGACGAACCCGGTCGAGAAGCTCCTCGTGGCCGACGCGATGACCGGCCAGGAAGCCGTCGCCGTGGCGACCGCGTTCAACGACCGCGTCGCGCTGACCGGCGTGATCCTGTCGAAGACGGACGGCGACGCGCGCGGCGGCGCGGCCCTGTCGATCCGCCACGCCGTCGGGCGGCCGATCGTCTACGTCGGGACGGGTGAGAAGACGGACGGGCTCGAGCCGTTCCACCCGCAGCGGATGGCCGAGCGCATCCTCGGCATGGGCGACGTCCTCACGCTGATTGAGCAAGCAGAAGAGAAGATGGACGTCGCGAAGGCCGAGCAGCTGGTCAAGAACCTCCAGAAGAATCGGTTCACGCTTCAGGACTTCCTCGAGCAGCTCGAAGAGGTGCGCAAGCTCGGACCTTTGTCGCAAATCCTCGACCGTCTGCCGGGCGCGGCGAAGCTCAAGGGCAGCGTGACCGACGAGAGCGAAGCTGACCTGAAGCGAACCCTCGCGATCCTGCGCTCGATGACGCTGGAAGAACGGCGCGAGCACTCTATAATTGGCGGAAGTCGGAAGAAGCGCATCGCCCGCGGAAGCGGGACGCGAGTCAGAGATGTGAACGCCGTTCTCACGCGCTATGCAGAAGCCAAGCGCGCCCTCAAGTGGGTCGGAGGGCGGCGGGGAAAGGGACGTTTCCCGCCCGACATCCTTGGGGCTTCGTGAGTTGCGTCGTTTGGAACCTGCGTTCGAGGTGAGGTATGGCAGCGAAGATTCGACTGAAGAAAGTGGGGCGGAAGGGGCAGCCTTCGTACCGCGTCGTCGTTCTCGACGGGCGGAAGCCGCGGGATGCCAAGGTTGTCGCCGACATTGGGCGCTACGACCCGAAAACCGATCCGGCGACGTTCCAGATCGACAACGAGGCCGCGTTGAAGTGGCTGTTGACCGGAGCGAAGCCGACGAAGATGGCGCGAGACCTGTTGTCGCGGGCCGGCGTGATGGTGGCGTGGGACGCCGCCAAGCGCGCCGGTGCGACCGCCGAGCCGCCTGAGGCAGCGCCTGCGACGGCGTCTGAGGCAACGCCTGCGGCGGCGCCTGCGGCAGAGGCCAAGCCGGAGCCCAAGGCCAAGGCCCCCAAGGCTCCCAAGGCGGCGAAGCCCGAGCCCGAAGAGGGCTAGAGCCGCCGGAGCGCGCCCGCGGCGTCGCAGGGAGGTCGCTTGCTCTACCGGCTGTGCGCACTTCTCGTCCACTCGCTGGTTGAACGTCCCGAGGCGCTCAAGATCGACCGCATCGAGACGGAGCGAGTGGACATCTTCTTTCTGCACGTCGCGGAGTCGGACCGCGGGCGCCTGCTCGGCAAGGGCGGGCGGACGATCGCCGCGCTGCGCACGTTTCTCGAAGCCGCGGCGACGCGCGTCGACCGCGAGGTCGTCGTCGAGATCATCGAGTAGGTCCCCATGCGGTTTGACGTGCTGACCATCTTCCCGCAGGCGCTCGGCGGGCTCCTCTCGTCCGGCGTCGTCGGCCAGGCGTGCGAGGCGGGAGACCTCGCCGTCCACGTCCACGACCTGCGCGACTTCACCGACGACACGCACCGCGTCGTCGACGACCGTCCGTACGGCGGCGGGGCCGGGATGCTGCTCAAGCTCGAACCGTTCGTGCGCGCGCTCGAAGCGCTGCGCCCGGCGTGGGGACCACAGACGAAGACGGTCCTCCTCTCGGCGCAGGGCCGGCTCTTCTCGCAGAAGGACGCGGCGCGATACGCGCAGGGCGACGGGCTCGTGCTCCTCTGCGGACGGTACGAGGGCGTTGACGAGAGGATTCTGGCGTTCGTCGACGAGGAGGTCTCGATCGGCGATTTCGTGCTTGCAGGGGGAGAGGCCGCTGCGGTGGTCGTGATCGAAGCGACGGCGCGCATGCTGCCGGGCGTGGTCGGCAAGTACGAGTCCGTGGCGACGGACTCGTTCTACGACGAGCCGCGGCTCGGGGCGCCGCAGTACACGCGGCCGCCCGACTTTCGCGGACTCCGTGTGCCCGACGTGCTCCTGTCGGGCGATCACGCGAAGATCGACGAGTGGAGAAGGCGCGCCGCGTGGAAAAAGACGGCCGACAACCGCCCCGACCTTCTCGGGCTGGTGCGGGATCCGGGCGACGCCGGCGAACGCGACGTGGACGCGCGCGACGCGGTCGCGAGCGACGATGTCGCACGCAAGAGGGAGGAACGCCGTGGCTAGCCTGTACGTGGCGCTCTTGCACTACCCGATGCGCAACCGCGAGGGCGAGATCGTCGCGACGTCG
>JBFYRA010000162.1:0-2788 GCA_041302485.1 Candidatus Bipolaricaulota bacterium | reverse complement strand
GACGTTGCGATGACCCGAAAGGGATTCCGGGGACACACCAGCAAACCTGGCTTCGATTGAGCACTGCGTCTCCGGAGCTCTGATCCCGATGCGTATGGCTGGGCGCGGATCAGGTTGTGTTTCCAGCGTAGTGCCTCCGCTGTAGTGTCGCTTGACGGTATGATCGCCGGGCGTTATTATGGGAAGCGATGATCCGGACCTTCGCTGACTCACGTACGCGGCAGGTCTTCGCACGAGGTCGTGTGCCGGACTTCTCGTCGGAGGTCCAGCGGGCCGCGTGGAAGAAGCTCGCCATTCTCCATGCGGCGGGTTCGCTACAAGACCTGCGTGTGCCGCCGGGAAACCGGCTGGAGAAGCTCACGGGCAGTCGAGAAGGCCAGTACAGCATTCGAATCAACGATCAGTGGCGGCTCTGTTTCGAGTGGAAGAGTGGCGATGCGTACGGCGTTGAGATGGTCGACTACCACTGAGGAGGCATCCATGGCCGCGAAGAAGATGGCGCCGGTACATCCCGGCGAGATCCTGATGGAGGAGTTCCTTCTACCGCTCGGCATCAGCCAGTATCGGCTGTCGAAGGACATCAGCGTCGCTCCGCGCCGCATCAACGAGATCGTGCACGGGAAGCGCGCGATCAGCCCCGACACGGCTCTACGGCTGGCTCGCTACTTCGGAATGACGGAGACGTTCTGGTCGAACCTCCAGGCCCACTACGACCTGGAGATCGAGCGGGATCGGCTGGGGCCTCGGCTTGCGAAGGAAGTGGCGATCTACGCCGGAGCACGATGAGCCTCGACTTCCGGGGACACAGTACTAAACTCGGCTTCGATTACGTACTGTGTCCCCGGAAGTCCTGCCCGGAACTCCAGGGCGGCTACCCCGAGCCCGTCCTGGGAGGCGGATGGGTTCGTGACCACGACGTTCTGGCCGAACCCCGAGGTCAGAGAGCAAGTCACGACGCGAGACCCGACAAGCCACCACACAAGTGCCCGACAAGTGCCGACGGCTCTTGTCGTGGCATTCCGAGGCCACAATGCCAAAGTCCAGGTGCCGGTAGGGCGGCCGGCCCCACAGGCGGGCGTGGCCACTCCAGGGGTACCCTGCCAGACTCGGCGACGGGTACGTACTGCGTCCCCGGGACTACCAATGCCGCAAGTCCCGGAGCTGCCATCGCGCGGGCATCGCTCTTCGGGCGCAGGGATCAGCCGTTGCGACGTGCGGCGGCTGAAGGGCAACGTTGGGCGTGGCCCGACCTGAACGAGACGAACGGAGGCACATGCGAATCGGCGAGGTTTCGGCCTCCAGTCTGCAGGATGTTCTATTGGTCGAGCGCGCTGCGTTCGGGCGGGACGACGAGGCTGAACTGGTGCGCGGCCTGCTGGATGACCCGAGCGCTACGCCACGGCTCTCGCTGCTCGCCTGGGTGAATGACCGGCCTGTCGGCCACGTTCTGTTCACGTCGGTGCGAATCGATGATGCGCCTCAGCCGGTGTCGGCTGCGATCCTCGCTCCGTTGGCCGTGGTGCCCGATGCGCAGAGACAGGGTGTCGGGGGTCGCCTGATTGAGCACGGCCTAAGTGTCTTGAGCGACCGCGGTGTGGAGCTCGTGTTCGTGGCAGGACACCCGGCCTACTACCCGCGTCACGGCTTCGAGCCGGCGATGCCCCACGGGTTCGCACCTCCGTACCCAATGCCGCCAGAGCACCAAGACGCGTGGATGGTGCGAGCGCTTCGCAAGGGGTTGATCGGTTCGATCCACGGGCGTGTCGTGTGCGCGGATGCGCTACACAGACCGGAGTACTGGAGAGAGTAGGGGATTCTCCGGACGCAGTACGAAGTCGGGGGACACAACACCAGACTCGGCTTCGATGGAGTACTGTGTCCCCAAAGCTCCTGCGGCTGACCCTCCCAACGGTCTTGGCCTCTTGGCGTCCCCCGGTTATACTCGGGGTATGAAGACGGCAGTGTCTATTCCTGACGACCTTTTCGAGCAGGCCGAGCGATTGGCTCGGCGCGTCGGTGCAACGCGGAGTGGGCTCTACAGCCGTGCCGTGCGCGAGTACGTAGCGCGACACGCGCCGGACGAGGTCACCGCGGCGATGGATCGTGTCTGCGATGCGGTAGGGGAATCGCGAGATGCTTTCGCTGCGGCAGCGGCGCAAACGACTCTCGAGCGGAGCGACTGGTGATTGCCCAGGGCGACGTGTGGTGGGCCGATCTGCCCGCTCCGACCGGGTCCGCTCCGGGATTCCGTCGGCCGGTGGTTGTCGTCCAAAGCGATGCTCTCAACCGAAGCCGCCTCAGCACCGTCGTCTGCGTTCCGTTGACGAGCAACCTCGGATGGGCCGAGGCGCCGGGTTGCGTGCTGCTCACCGCGCGCGCTTCCGGTCTTCCCAAGGACTCCGTGGCGAACGCGACCCAGCTCGTGACCCTCGATCGGAGTCTCCTCACGGAGCGAGTGGGAAAGGTGTCCCGCGCGAAGCTCGACCTGGTTCTTGCCGCCGTCGACGTCACCCTCGGTCGGTAGCGGGGTGCGAGGGTCGGGTCTTGCGATCCAACACCAGGTCCCAGCCTCTCCTGCTGTAGAGGAAGCGGGGCCCGTGTTGACTCACCAGGAGGCGTACGCATCTGGGGGCGTAGCGCGACGTTGACCTCTCCGCCGGTATGAGTTATGGTCATACCGGAGGTCGCGGATGAGAACAGCGAAGGTCGCGGTGAGTCTGGAGAAGAACACGCTCGAACGCCTGGATCGTCTGGTTGCCGATCGCGTCTTCGCGAGCCGAAGCGGCGC
>JBFYRA010000098.1:0-12281 GCA_041302485.1 Candidatus Bipolaricaulota bacterium | reverse complement strand
CCGTGTCTGTTGTGACCTCTCAGGCAAGTCGCTCCGATCGAGGCGTTGTGGAGGTGAGCGTTCATGGTGGAACGCAAGATGCAGATCACGGCGGACAACGAGACGCGGCGCGGGCACTACTCGAATCTCGCGCTCATTTCGCACCGAAAAGAGGAGTTCGTCCTCGACTTCCTCTTCCTCGATCCGCAAACGCAGCCGAACCAAGACGGGCAAGCGCTGTTGACGTCACGGGTCGTCCTCAACCCGGGGCACATGAAGCGGCTGTACCAGGCGATCGGCGACAACATCCAGCGCTACGAGAAGAACTTCGGGACGATCGTCCTGCCAGCCAACCTCACCTGAGGGGTGCGGACATGGACGGCGCATCGGTCGGTCGGGGCGCGTCGGCAACTGCACTGCTTGCACGGCACCGGCCGATGCTGCTTGACGCGATCCGCGCGGCGCTCGCCGGTCCGTCTGCGCTTGCCGGTCTCGTGCGTCGGCACGTCGGCGTCGAAGGGGAAGACGGTAGGCCGGCGGACGCGGCCGGCAAGTTGCTCCGTCCGTCCTTGGTCGTCATCACCGCCACGGAGCTTGGTGCCCGCGTTGCCACCGCCGTGTCGGCGGCCGTCGCGCTCGAACTTGTGCACAACTTCTCGCTCGTCCACGACGACATTCAGGACCGCGATCGGGTGCGGCGCGGTCGTCCCACGCTGTGGACGCTGTGTGGAGAGGCGGAAGCGATCAATGCGGGCGACCTCCTCCACGCGATGGCCTTCCGCGAGGCCGCGCGCTGCGGACCCGAGGTGGTTGCTGCGTTGTCCGAGGCGACGATCGAGATGGTGGAGGGCCAGTCTCTTGACCTGAGCTACGAGGTGTGCTTCGTCGACCAGGCGCTGTACCGGGCGATGATCGATCGCAAGACGGGCGCCCTCCTCGGTTGTGCGTTCGAGCTGGGCGGCGTCGTCGCTGGGGCGCCGATGCCGGTTCGTGCAGAGCTGCAGTTGCTGGGGCGCGCGCTTGGGCGCGCGTTTCAGGTGCGCGACGACGCGCTGGGCATCTGGGGCGATGCCGCAACGCTCGGCAAGCCGAAGGGCTCCGACGTGCGCCGCCGCAAGAAGGGCTTTCCCGCCGTGTGGGCACGCGAGCGAGCCGGCGGCGAGGACCGCGCACGGCTGGACGCGATCTACGCGTCGGACCCGGTGTCTGATGCCAACGCCGCGTGGGTCGTCCGACTCCTCGAAGAGCTGGGCGCGCGCGAGGCGGCCGACGCGGCGGTGGCCGAGCACACGGCAGAGGCGCTGGGTGCCGTGGCGGACCTCCCCTTCTCCCCGCGCGGCAGGGCCGATCTTCGCGATCTCGTGTCATCCCTCGCCGGGAGAACACGATGACCCGCCGCATCCAGGTCGGAGCTGTCGCAATCGGCGGCGGCGCGCCGGTCTCCGTCCAGTCGATGACAACCACCCGGACAACCGACGTCGTGGCGACTGTCGCTCAGATCGAGCGGCTTGTGGCCGCCGGCTGCGAAATCGTGCGCGTCGCGGTGCCCGATGCGGCGGCCGCTGCGGCCTTGCCTGGAATCCGCAACGCCATCTCGATCCCGCTCGTTGCCGACATCCACCTTGACCATCGGCTCGCGTTGGCGGCGATTGAGGCCGGCGTCGACAAGCTGCGCCTCAACCCAGGGAACATCACCGATCCCGGCCGAATCGCCGTGGTGGCCGACGCGGCGGCGCGAGGAGGAATACCGATCCGCGTCGGCGCGAACTCGGGCTCGCTCGCCAAGGCGTACCTGGATCGGCACGGTCGGGCCACTGCGGCAGGCATGGTGGAGAGCGCGTTGGCGGAGATCCGTCTGCTCGAACAACACGGGTTTGAGGACATCGTCGTCTCGCTCAAGGCCACCGACGTGCGGATGACGATCGACGCGTACCGCGCGATCGCGCGCGAGGTCGTCTACCCGCTCCACGTCGGGATCACCGAGGCGGGGACGGTCTGGGAAGGCGCGATCCGCTCTGCGGTCGGGCTTGGCGTTCTCTTTGCAGAGGGCATCGGCGACACCGTGCGCGTCTCGCTGGCCGGCGATCCGGTCGACGAGGTGCGCGCGGCGTACGAGATTCTTCGCGCGTTGGGCCTACGCGATCGCGGCATCGACCTGCACGTCTGTCCAACGTGCGGACGAACGGGGATCGATCTCGCGGCGATCGCTGCGGACGTGCGCGTCTCGCTCGCCGGCGTTGCCGACCCGATCAAGCTTGCGCTCATGGGCTGCGTGGTCAACGGGCCGGGGGAGGCGCGGGCGGCCGACGTCGGGTTGGTGGGCGCGCAGGGCGAAGGCTCGATCTACGTGGCGGGCGTCGTCGTTCGCGCAGGCGTTCCAGAGCGGGAGCTTGCCGGCGCGGTCGTCCAGGCTGTGCGAGACGTCATCGCGCAGCGGCAGCGCTGGGGCGAGGAGTCGGCTTGATCGAGGTCGTGAAGGCGGACGTTCTCGGGTTCTGCGGCGGCGTGCGTCGCGCCGTCGGTCAGATCGAGACGGAACTCGATGCCCGGGGCCCGCTCGCGACGCTCGGCGCGATCGTGCACAACGCGCGCGTCGTCGACGCGCTGGCTCGGAGGGGCGCGCGGATGACGGAGAGCCTCGATGAGATCCTCGCGGGCGGTGCTGTGGCGATCACGGCCCACGGCGCGGGCCTCGATGTCGTGGCCGAGATCGAGCGGCGCGGCCTGCGCCTCGTCGACACGACGTGTCCGATCGTCCGCCATGCTCAAGAGACGGCGGCCTCTCTGGCGGCCGAGGGGTTCGGTGTGGTCGTCTACGGCGAAGCCACTCATCCCGAGGTGCGCGCCATCCTGTCCTGGGCGCGCGGGCGTGGGGTCGCGACTGGATCGCCCGACGTCGACGTACCGACCGGCCCGCGTGGGGTGGCCGTGATCTCGCAGACGACGAAGCGGCCGCAGAGGTTCGCCCAGTTCGCCCAGTCGGTCGCGCAGCGGCTCGCCGGTCGCGTGCCCGAGGTTCGCGTGGTCGACACGACCTGCCCGGAGACCGAGCGGCGTTACCAGGCGGCCGAAGACCTGGCGCGCGGCGTCGACGTTCTGTACGTGGTCGGCAGCCGTGCCTCGGCGAACACGCGGAAACTCGCGGAGACGTGCGAGGCCACCGGGGTGCGCACGCACTGGATCGAGACCGCGGACGAGATTGCCGCGTCGTGGTCCACGGAGGGCAGGCGCCTCGGCGTCACGGCGGGCGCGTCGACGCCCGACGACGTCATCCGCGACGTGATCCGCCGACTCGAGCGGCGCGCGGGTGAGCGGGCGATCCTCTAGCGTCCCCGGCGGCCGGGTTGCGTGTCCCTGGCGCGACAACCACGAAGCCCTCGCCTTTTGCGCCAGGCCGGTGCAGGATCTCGACATGCGTGTCATCGTCATTGGAGCGGGGTTCGCCGGAATGGCCGCCGCGTGCCGGCTTGCGGGAGACGGGCACACGGTCATGGTCGTCGAGAAGGCGCAGTGCCTCGGCGGACGGGCGGCGTCCGAGCGGGACGGCCAGACGCTCGACCACGGCCAGCACGTCCTCTCTCGCGCGTGCGGCGCCGCCCAAGGCTTTCTCGAGCGGATCGGCGCGCTGGATGCCGTCTCGTTCCAGGAGTCGCTCGCCGTTCCCCTTCTCTCTGTCGGGCAGCGGTGGGTTCTTCGCGCGTGGCCGCTTCCCGGCCCCATGCACCTCGTTCCTGGGCTCCTCGGCTACAAGCCGCTCTTGCCAAAGGAGCGGCTGGCCGCGGTGCGGGCTTGGCTGGCGCTCTGGGCGACGCGCTCGACGCACGACGAGGCGTTCGCTGCGTGGCTCGCGCGCCACGGGCAGACCGAACGCGCGAACCGCCTGCTGTGGGACCCGATTGTGATGGCAACGCTGAACGTGCCGTCGAGCGTGGCCTCTCTCCTCGCCGCCCGCCGAGTCTTCCGCGACGCGTTGTTCGTCCCGCACGGCGTCGACCTGGGCTGTTTCACCGTCCCGCTCGGCGAGGTCTTCGACGCGGCGCGCCGCTACCTTGAAGCACGCGGCGGGACAGTGGATACAGGCACTTCCGTTGCGTCCTTCACTCTGCACGAGGGGCGCGGCGCGAATGGCGTCCGACTCAAGGACGGCCGCCAGATCGGCGCCGACGCCGTGATCTCCGCTGTTCTGCCCGACGCGCTTGCGGCACTTGCCGCGGAGATCCCAAAACTGGCAGAGACGGTGCGCGCTGCGCAAGAACTCGCGTGGTCACCGATGGTCAACGTCCACCTGACATTCGACCGCGACGTGCTCGGTGAATCGTTCGCCGTCGGAGTCGACTCGCCCGTACAGTGGATCCTTGCGAACGGCAAGAAACTCAGCCTCCCTCTGCGTTTCGCGTCGGACGTGGTTGACCTCGCGGACGACGAGATCATTGGGCGGCTCCATCAGTCCCTGCGCGGTCTCCTTCCCGCGGCGAGGGAAGGCCGGCTCGCGAACTCGCACGTCGTCCGGCATCGGCGGGCGACGTTCATCCCGTCACCCGGCTCCGACACCTTGCGGCCGAAGGCACGCACGGCGATCCCGGGGTTCTATGTTGCGGGCGACTGGACGGCGACCGGTTGGCCATCGTCGATCGAGAGCGCGGTCCGCTCCGGAGTCTACGCGGCCGCCGCGCTTGAACGCGACGCACAAGGGCTCTCGAGAGACGATCGCGCCGCAGAGCGCGCGGAGGAACGCTGAGGGGAGCTTGTGGGGCGTCGTAACCTGACGGCCCGTCGACTGCAGGCTGGTGGGTTTGCGGATTCCTCGCGATCTCGCTCTGGGTCCTCTGTGCCCTCTGCGGTGAGCCCGTCCCACCGAGCGCGCGGAGAAGCGCTCAAGCGCTTGGAGGCTCACACAGGCCGGCCAGCCCCGCCCAAAGACCGCGCCGTTGCGCATCGCCACCTCTGTGCCCTCCCCGGTGAGCTTCTCGGGGTGTCCCGCCCTGTGAGACAGGCGACCCGCTGTACTCGCACTTTGCGGGACAATCGCGCCGCGCTATACTTCCGCACACGAAAGAGGTGGTATCCGTGCCCCAAACCATGACCGAGAAGATCGTCGCGCAGCACCTGCGCGAAGGGGAAATGAAACGCGGAACCGAGATCGGGATCCGCATGGACCAGTGCCTCACCCAGGACTCGACCGGCACCATGGCGTGGCTCGAGTTCGAGGCCCTCGGCATCGACAAAGTGCGCGCCGAGCTCGCGGTCTCCTATTCCGACCACACCTCGCTCGGGTTCAAGGGCGAGTCGACCGACGACCACATCTTCCTGCAGACGATCGCGTCCCACTACGGCGCCAAGTTCTCAAAGAACGGGAACGGCGTCTGCCACCAGCTCCACTACGAGCGCTTCGCCGTGCCGGGCAAGACCCTCATTGGGTCGGACTCGCACACCCCGACGTGCGGCGGCCTCGGCATGCTGGCGATCGGCGCTGGCGGCATGGACGTCGCCGTGTGCATGGGCGGCGGGCCGTTCTTCCTGACGATGCCCAAGATGATGAAGATCGTTCTCACCGGGAAGCTCCAGCCCAACGTCTGTGCCAAAGACGTCGCGCTCGAGGTCCTGCGGCGGATCACGGTGAAGGGCGGCGTCGGCTATTTCCTCGAGTTCGTCGGCCCGGGCGTCAAGAACCTGACCGTCCCCGAGCGGGCGACAATCACCAACATGGGCACCGAGACCGGCGCCACGTCGTCGATTTTCCCGTCCGACGACCTGACCAAGGCATTCCTCAAGATGCAGGGGCGCGAGAAGGACTGGCGGGAGATCTCGCCCGACGAGGGCGCCGTCTACGACAAGGAGGTCACGATCGACCTCGCGACCGTGAAGCCTCTGGTCGCAATGCCCGGAATGCCCGACAACGTCTTCGACGTCGAACAGGTCGCAGGCACGAAGATCGATCAGGTGTTCATCGGCTCGTGCACGAACGGCTCGTACCAGGATCTCAAGATCGTGGCCGAGATGCTGAAGGGCAAGAAGGTCTCGACCGACATCGACGTCATCGTCTCGCCCGGATCGCGCCAGGCGTGGGAGATGCTGATGGAGGACGGCAGTTTCCTCGAGCTCACGAAGGCCGGCGTGCGGATGATCGAGCCGGGCTGCAACGCGTGCATCGGCATCGGATTCGTGCCCGGGACGAACCACCTCTCGCTGCGCACCGTGAACCGAAACTGGAAGGGCCGCGGCGGCAACGAAGAGGGCAAGCTGGCGCTGTGCGGGCCGCAGCTGGCTGCGGCGTCGGCGCTCAAGGGCGTGATCGCCGACCCGCGCGAACTCCCGGCGCCGACGATCAAGGTCACCAAGCTGACCGTCGACGACTACCTCATTCTCGAGCCACAGGGTCCGAGCGTTGAGATCCGGCGCGCGCCGAACATCGCGCCGATGGGCAACCAGAAGCCGCTCCCGCCTGTGCTCAAGGGCGAGGCCCTGCTCAAGGTCGGCGACGGCATCTCGACCGACGCTATCCTGCCCGCCGGGCCGCTCACGCAGCACCTGCGCTCGAACCTGCCCGAGATCGCGAAGTTCACGTTCTACTACGAGGACAAGACGTTCGCCACGCGGGCGATGGAGAAGGGCGGCGGGTTCATCGTCGGCGGTGACAACTACGGACAGGGCTCGTCGCGCGAGCACGCAGCGCTCGCGCCGTGGAAGATCGGCATCACGGCCGTCCTCGCGAAGAGCTTCGCGCGCATTCACCGCGCCAACCTCGTGAACATGGGCATCCTACCGCTCACGTGCAACACGGACCAGATCGATCTCGGCGACCAGCTTGAGATCGATGTGTCCAAGCTCACGCCGGACCTCGTCGTGAAGAACCTCACCAAGAAGACGACCATCCCGGCGAAGCAGGACCTGTCCGAGCGCGAGAAGGCTATGCTGAAGGCGGGAGGATTGCTCGCCTATACAGCTCAGGGCCACTAGAGTCGCGGCCCTGAGCGGCGAGAGCAGAGCCGACAAGCGGCCTGCTCTCCTAACGCGCTCGAAAACCGCGGTGCGGAGTCGAGCGCGCCACGGCACCAAGGCCACTAGGCCTTGGGCTAGGGAGAACGGCAGCGACTTGCCGGCCGTTCTTCTAACGCGAACGTCGCGACGTCGAGTCTGCGCCGTTCGCGCGGGCACATAGCCCCCACAAGACTGAACCACCAGAGAAAAGCCGCGGGTCCTTCCCGCGGCTTTCTCATCACGCGATCGGCACGGATACATCGAGCCGGTCGCGCGCTCCGCCTTTCTCGTTGGGCACACGCACAGCTTCCGGTTACCCCTTTCCCCATCAGATGGCTTGACAAACGTACATGCAAACGTACCATAAAAACACCTTAGGAGGTACGTCCAATGCGTGTGCCAAAGATCATCTCGATCACTGATCTGCGCCAGGGTGCGGCTGAGATCGTCGAGGAGGTTCGCGAATCCTACGAGCCGATCGTCATCACCCAGCGCAGCCGCGCCGTGGCCGTCCTCCTTGGAGCCACGGCGTACGAGAAGATGACCTACGAGCGGGAAGTCCTCGGGATCCTCGCGAAAGGCGAGGCAGAGATTCGCAAGGCGAAAGGTCTGAGTCTCGACCAAGTCCTTTCCGAAGCCGCGAAACTTCTGGAGACGCCATGAGCACCCGCGTGCTGTTCACCGACTTTGGCCGCTGGCAGCTTCGCGGTGCAGTCGACAAGCTCCGCCGCGTCGATCCCAAGGCGGCAAGGGGTTTCCTGACCGAAGTCGAGACTCTGCTGAGATCGCCGAAGAAGCTTCTCGAGCGAGAGGCGCCGATCGAAGGGTTCGCCGAGTTCCCGTCTCGCGAAGTCCGGGTCAGCAACTGCCGGATCTTCGTCCGTCGGGTCGCTGACACCCTATGGGTCTTCGGCATCTGGCCGACCCAGCGGGGGTCTGACACGTAGCCCTTGAGGAGAGTGAGTTCCATGGTGCGATTGGAGAAGGATCAGTATTCATCCGTTCAGGCCGTGGCGCGCGGGCTCTCTGACCAAGGGATGGCACTCTCCGCCCTGGCCGGAGTCCGCCCGGCGGTCGTGCTCGCCGACTCGGCAAGCGCTTCGGCCGCCATCTGTATCGCAGCGCCCGAGGCGGGCTTCGCGTGGCTCTATCTTGCCGGCAACCCGCGCAACCGAAGCTTTCGGCGCGAGCTGCGCGAGTGGCTGTTCGTCGAGCGTGCCCTCGGCGCCGACGTAGTGTTCGGCTGGCTCACCTGCGACTCGCTTGAGTGGGAGGAGTACCTGCCCGAGATCCTGGCTCCGCGGACGTCGATTCCCGACCGCCGTCTCCACTACGAGTGGGCGCGACCGTCGGCCGCCTGGAGGGGCGCTGTTCCCGCAGGCTACGAAGTCCTGCCACTCGACCGCGCGCTCCTCGCGTCAGAGATCGAGGTAGACAAGAGAGTCGCCGTCTGGCTCGACGCGAACTTCGGTTCGGCCGACGGGTTCCTCGAGCATGGCGTCGGAGCTGTTGCCATCTACGACGGCAAGGTCGTCGCCTGGACGCTCGCCGACTCGTTCGTCGACGGGCTCTGCGATCTCGGCACCGAGACCGACAAGGCGCATCAGAAGAAGGGCCTGTCATACGCGGCAACCTGCCTCGCCGTCGAGGTCGCGCTCGCGCGCGGCGCGAGGCGGATCGGCTGGCACTGCCACGCCGTGAACGTACCGTCGGTGCGGACTGCCGAGAAGGCCGGGTTCGAGCTGCGCTACCCGTGCACGATGTACCCCGTGCACTTCGACGCCGCCCGGCACGAGGACCTCGTTCGGATCATCTCCGAAGAGTACGCCGAGTCGGCCCACGAGGCCGTGGCACAGAAGGAGTACGCCGAGGCCGACAGACTGTTCACGCGCATGCGTGGATTTGACTACCAGCCGAACGCTGACGCTCTGCACGCCGCAGGGCGAGCTGCCGCTGCCCTCGGCGCGCACAACCGCGCGTTCGCCCTGCTCGACGCCGCCGTCGATCGCGGCTGGACCGACGCCGAGGCGACCGCGGCGCAGGCGGAGTCCGAACCTCTGCGTGGCGATGCGCGCTGGGCTGACCTCCTCAAGAGAATCGCCGCGCGGAGAGCGTAGGCCGCGGCGCAGAAGGGGGCGCGGGGGTCAGCCCTAGGCGGGTGGTAGCAGCGCGACGCATGCAAGGAAGCCAGGCATCAGCCCCTGCTTGCAGCAAGTGGTGAAGAGTGAAGATCTGTTCTCGCCCCCTGACGCCGAATCCGAGTGGCCCCGTGACGCGGCGATCAGTGGCGCAGAATCGGAGACGCGTGGCAGTTGGCATCGAGGACGCGACTCGCTCATGTGTCCTTGACTTCCCGCCCGGGTTCTGTAGCATCTCCACAACGTGAGATAGCGGATCCCGGAGTATGGGACACGCGACGGGAGCGAGAACCCTGAACACGCTCGAGAAGTGCATTCGGATCTTGACCTTGTTCACTGAGTCGACGCCGGTGTTGGGCGTTGCCGAGATCGCGGCGCGTCTCGACCTGCCGCGCTCGACGGCCTATCGCTACATCTCGGCCCTGCGCGCGCATCGCTTCGTCGAAGAGGCGCCAGGCGGCGCGGGGTATCGACTCGGCGGGCGCATCCTTGAGATGGCGGCGACCATGGCGCGCAAGCCTCTGCGCGAGGTCGCGCTTCCGCACATGGAGCGCATCGCTCGCGAGGCGGGCGAGACGGCCCTTCTCTGCGGCTTGCGCGAGCATGTCGGCGTGTGCCTCGAGAAGGTCGACGGCACGCACGCACTTCGCGTTTCCTACGAACTCGGCGAGACGTATCCGCTGCACGCGGGAGCGACGGGCAAGGCGATCCTGGCGCATCTCGATCCCAGCGAGCAGAAGGCCGTCATCGACGACGTCGGCCTCGCGCGCTTCACCGAGGCGACGATCACGAGCGAGGGCCGCCTCAGGAAGGAACTCGCCAAGATCCGCGCTTGCGGCTACGCCGAGAGCGAGGGCGAGTCCATCCCGGGAACGCACGGCATCGCGGCGCCCATCTTCTCCCCGTCGGGTCGGATCATCGGCTCGGTGGGCGTGTCGGTGCCGGCCCTGCGCGCGGAGGCAAAGAATCGCGAACGGCTCGTGCGCCTCGTCGTCGAGGCGGCGAAGAAGATCAGCGAGGGAATGACCGCGCAGGAAGCGCGGGAGCGATAGTCGAGATCTCCGAAGGAGGAGCGAACAGGCGATGGCGAACAAGAACGTCCCTACGACCGGCAAAGGCCAGAAGATCACGCGAACGGGGTTGGGGCTGAGTGTGCCGGACAACCCGATCATTCCGTACATCCGCGGCGACCTGATCGGCATCGACATCACTCCCGTGATGCTCAAGGTCGTGGACTCCGCTGTGGCGAAAGCCTACGGCGGCACGAAGAAGATCGAGTGGCTCAAGATCTACGCCGGCGACGAGGCGGTCGAGCACTTTCACCCGGGCATGACTGAGGAGCAGTTGGTGGCCATTGAGCCTGAAGAGCGGCAGCGCTACTACCTCCCGGACGAGACGGTCGCCGCAATCAAGGAGTACCTTGTAGCGATCAAGGGGCCGCTCACGACGCCAGTTGGCGGGGGCATCCGGAGCCTCAACGTCGCGTTGCGGATCTTGCTTGACCTCTATGTCTGTCTCCGCCCGGTGCGCTGGTACGGGACACCCGCGCCGGTGAAGAATCCGCAGGATGTTGACATCGCGTTCTTCCGCGAGAACACTGAGGACGTCTACACGGGCATCGAGTGGCGCGCCGGCACGCCTGAGGCAAATAAGGTCATCGCGTGGTTGAGTGCGGAGATGGGCGTCGGCAAGAAGTTCCGCTTCACCGAGAACTGCGGCATCGGCGTGAAGCCGATCAGCGAGGAAGGCTCCAAACGCTTGGTTCGCGCCGCAATCGAGTACGCGATCCTCAACAAGCGGGCCACTGTCACGCTGGCGCACAAGGGCAACATCATGAAGTTCACCGAAGGCGCGTTCCGCGACTGGGGCTACGAAGTAGGCAAGGAGTTCCCGCAGATCGTGACGGAACAGGATGTGACGAGCCTCCACGGCGGCAAGGTGCCCGCGGGCAAGATCGTCCTCAAGGATCGCATTGCCGACCAGTTTTTCCAGCAGATGCTGCTCCGCCCGGCGGAGTACGACGTGGTTGCGACGATGAACCTGAACGGCGACTACATGTCGGATGCCGCGGCTGCGCAGGTCGGCGGACTCGGCGTGGCGCCGGGTGCGAACATCAACTACGCGACCGGCATCGGGTGCTTTGAACCGACGCACGGGACCGCGCCGAAGTACGCCGGTCTTGACAAAGTGAATCCGGGAAGCCTGATCCTGTCGGCGGTCGAGATGCTCCGCTACCTCGGCTGGCGCGAGGCGGCTGAGCTCATCATCCACGCGCTGAAGGAAGCAGTTCTGTCGAAGAACGTCACTTACGACCTCGCGCGGCAGATGGAGGGGGCGACGGAGGTCTCCTGCTCACGGTTCGGCGACGAGATCATCAAGAGGATGTAGGAGAAACGATGGCTCAGAAAGGAATCCGCGAGGTCGACGCGAAGCGCATCATCGCCAAGGCGGTGAAGGCGCTGTCGGGCGGCGAACTCGCGTTCGACGACCGGCTCGTCCTCGTGACACCGGAGACGGACATGGCGGCGCTCCCAAAGGCTCACCCGTGGCTGAAGACGACGAAGCTCGTCGCTAAGCCGGATCAGCTGTTTGGCAAGCGCGGCAAGAACAACCTCCTCGCCGTCGACACCAGCTTTGACGAAGTCGAAGCCTGGATCAACGAGCGGATGAACGTGGAAGTGACGATCGAGCAGACGACCGGGAAGACGACGGGCGTCCTCTCGCACTTCATGATCGAGCCGTTCGTGGCGCACGAGGTGGAGTACTACCTCGCGTTCACCTCGCACGGCGATACCGACACGATCCACTTCTCGACCCAGGGCGGCATCAACGTCGAAGAGGCGTGGGACTCCGTCGTGCACATCGACGTGCCGGTCCTCACGAAGCCGGAAGACGTGCGCGTCGGGAAGCAGCTGCCGAAGATCCCGAACGCCGACAAGGTCGCGCGCTTTATTGAAGTCCTGTACCGGGTTTTCGCCGACTACCATTTCGCCTACCTCGAATTCAACCCGTTCACGTTCTCGAAGGACGGCGCCCTCGTGCCGCTTGATTGCGTGGCCAAGCTCGACGACACGGCCGCCTACCAGTGCGCCGAGAAGTGGGGCCCAGTTGAGTTTCCGAAGGCGTTCGGGACGACGATGACCAAGGAAGAGGCGTACGTGAAGTCGCTCGACGAGAAGACGGGCG